>JBHHYT010000070.1:0-13103 GCA_046757705.1 Thermodesulfobacteriota bacterium | reverse complement strand
CGCCTGGAGGGATTCGAACCCCCGGCCCACTGCTTAGAAGGCAGTTGCTCTATCCAACTGAGCTACAGGCGCGTATTCGGTCTTCTCTTCCGGAAGGCGGCCCGGCGGCCTTCCGATACCCGGAGGTTAAATGGTCGGGGCGAGAGGATTCGAACCTCCGACACCCTGCTCCCAAAGCAGGTGCGCTACCAGGCTGCGCTACGCCCCGTGATACCAAAACCTGATTTTTAGCATACCACATATGTTTTTGCAAGCCAATAATCCATATCGCAAACGACTGTAAGCGAAGGAAAATCCACGGTTTAAAACAGGATGCCGGGCGGCTGAAAACCGCCTCCTGCGTTGCCTGAACCACCCCAGAAATATCTTGACAGCCCCTGTTTTTTTGTATACTGTATACAATATTACATTAATGCCCTCTTGCAAATATCTGCCAGAAAAAGCCATCCGGTCTGCGGGCCTTTCGAGGGCTGGGAGTCCGCGAGCCAAAGTGTCTGAATTTCTTTGTTTTTTATTTTCGCTGACGGTCTGGCGCAGGCCCTTGCCCGCGTCCCCGTCCGCATGGGATCTCGTTATCAGGACTGACCACAACCCAAAAAAGGAGGTCGGATGGCCCGGAAAAAGATAACGGTCGTAGGCGCGGGGCACGTTGGCGCGCATACGTCCCTTTGGTTGGCCCGTAAAGAGCTCGGGGACGTAGTCCTTCTGGACATCATAGAGGGGGTGCCGCAGGGCAAATCGCTCGACCTGATGGAGGCATCCCCCATAGAGGGTTTCGACTCGAACGTGACCGGCACGAACGACTACGCGGATACCGCCGGCTCGGACGTGGTCATCATCACCGCGGGCATCCCGAGAAAGCCGGGGATGAGCAGGAGCGACCTCATCAGCACCAACGTCGGCATTTTGAAGTCGGTCGTCGGGAGTGTCGTAAAGCATTCGCCAGAGGCGCACCTCCTCATAGTCACCAACCCGCTCGACGTGATGGTCTACGCGGCGTGGAAGTTCTCCGGGCTCCCGGCCAACAAGGTCATGGGGCTCTCCGGGGCGCTCGACGGCTCCCGGATGCGCTCTTTCATAGCCATGGAGCTGGGCGTATCGATGCGCGACGTGCACGCCATGGTCATAGGCGGGCACGCCGACGAGATGGTGCCCCTTACGAGGTACGCCACCGTCTCCGGCATCCCGGTGCCTCAGCTCCTGCCCCCCGACAGGGTGGACGCCATAATGCAGCGCACCAGGAAGGCGGGCGGAGAGATAGTCGCCCTCCTCAAGACGGGCAGCGCGTATTACGCCCCATCTCGGGCGGTCTCCGAGATGGCGGAGGCGATAATAAGAGACCAGAAGCGGGTGATACCGTGCGCCTCGTACTGCGACGGGCAGTACGGCGTAAAGGGCATATTCATCGGCGTCCCGGCGGTGCTCGGCGCGGGCGGCGTAGAGAGGATACTGGAGATAGAGCTCGACGAGAACGAGAAGAAGGCCTTCGACGGCTCCGTGGCCGCGGTAAGGGGCCTCATAGACGATCTGGATATCGGCTGATAACTCCGCGGGGCTGTGCCGGGGGCTGGTAAGGCGGGGGAGTTGCAGGGTGGCAAGGGGTCAAGAAGGGCAAGGAGGCAGGGGGGCAAGGGGGGCAAGGGGGTAATCTCAGGGGGCCTTCACGGGGCGCGGCAGGGGGGCGGTGACGCCCGTTAATCGATATCAATGAAAGAGGTCCTGGGTTTGAGAAAGGTTTCAGCGCAAGATATTATAAAGACGGTAAGGGAGCTCTGCATAAGGGCCGCCTACGAGCTTGAGCCGGATGTGGCGGGCGCTCTGCGCGCCGCGCGGGACACCGAGGCCTCGGATCTGGGCAAGGAGGTCCTCGACCAGATTATAAGGAACTTCGAGATAGCCTCCAGCGAGTCTGTGCCTATGTGCCAGGACACCGGCATTGCCGTGTTTTTCATAGAGGTCGGCAGGGAGGTCGAGCTTGCCTCCTCTCTGGAGGAGGCCGTCAACGAGGGCGTGCGTCAGGGTTACGAGGAAGGCCGCCTGCGCAAATCCGTCTGCCACCCGTTCAAGAGGACAAACACCGGGGACAACACCCCCGCCATAATACATACGACGATAACCGAGGGCGACAGGATAAGGATAAAGATAGCGCCCAAGGGGGGAGGAAGCGAGAACATGAGCGGCCTCAGGATGCTCAAGCCCTCCGAGGGGCGCGAGGGCGTAAAGTCCTTCGTCCTCGATACGGTCATCACCGGAGGGGGCAACCCCTGCCCGCCTATCGTGGTGGGCGTGGGCGTGGGCGGCAACTTCGAGCTCTCCGCCATACTGGCGAAGAAGGCGCTCCTGCGGCCCGTGGGCGAGTCGAACCCGGACCCTGAGGTGGCCACCATAGAGGCCTCGCTCCTGAAGACGATAAACGACACCGGCATAGGCCCGATGGGCTTCGGCGGGACCACCCCCGCGCTCGGCGTGCACATGGAGATACACCCGTGCCATATAGCGAGTCTGCCGGTGGCGGTAAACATCCAGTGCCACGCCGGCAGGCACAAAGAGGCGGTAATATAGCCCCGTGCCCGTCTACACGGCAACGCCGAAATAAAGGAAACCAGATGACCGAACCGAGAAGGATAACCCCGCCGCTCTCCGACGCCGACGTCGAACAGTTGAGGGCAGGGGACAAGGTATTGATAACCGGCGTCCTCTACACGGCGCGGGACTCGGCCCACAAGAGGCTCGTGGAGCTTCTCGACAGGGGCGAGCAGCTCCCGTTCGACGTGAAGGGGCAGATAATATATTACGTGGGGCCGACCCCCGCGAAACCCGGCGCCGTCATAGGCTCGGCCGGGCCGACGACGAGCGGCAGGATGGACGCCTACGCCCCGAGGCTCATCGAGCTCGGCCTCAAGGGCATGGTCGGCAAGGGCGCGCGCAACGCGGAGGTCGTCGACGCGATAAAGAAGCACAAAGCGGTCTACATGGCCGCGGTCGGCGGGGCGGCGGCCCTCATAGCCCGCTCCATAAAGAAGGCCGAGATAATAGCGTACGAGGACCTCGGCCCAGAGGCCATCAGGCGGCTCGAGGTCGTGGACTTCCCGGCCATCGTGGTAAACGACGTCTACGGCGGGGACCTCTTCGTCCAGGGCGTAGAAAAGTACAGGAGGCTCGGTTGAGACCGTGAAGATAAAGCTCGCGAGCGAGGACATAAACAGCGCCGTTATAAAGCGCATCGAGCGCGTAAGCGGCGAGGACCTGAAGATGTGCTACCAGTGCGGCAACTGTTCCGGCGGCTGCCCGGTCTCCTACGAGATGGAGCTGGCCCCGAGCCAGGTGATGCGCATGCTTCAGCTCGGCCGCGTGGACGATGTGGCGGCCGCCAACTCCATGTGGATATGCGTCGGGTGCCTCCAGTGCTACTCGCGCTGCCCCAAGGGCGTTAGCGTGGCGGCGATACTCGAGGCCATGAGACAGACGACACTGAGGAAGGGCGAAGACCACGACAGGATAAAGGACGTGCCGTTCCCGTTCCTCAAGGAAGCCCCACAGCAGGCCATCGTCTGCGGCTTCAGGAAGTTCGTAAGCTGATTGGCCCGGCGGCGTTTTGCCCTCGGGAGTCTTTCCCGGATGGCAGCCGCAGCTTGAATCCTGTTTTTTAATTCTTTTTGGATGCCGAATATGAAGATACCCTACTACCCGGGATGCACATTAAATACCGTCGCAAAGGACTTCGACGAGTCGGCTAAAGGCTCCGCCGTCGCCATCGGCTTCGAGATGGAGGACCTGGCGCAGTGGAACTGCTGCGGCGCGACCTTCCCGCTCACCCCGGACAACATCATGGCCCTTACGGCCCCGGCGAAGGTCCTTTCGAACGCGAGCAAGCAGGGGGACACCCTTACCACCCTCTGCTCTGTCTGCTACAACGTCCTGAAGAGGACGAACAAGGTCATAAGGGACGACAAGGAGAAGAGGTCGGTCATAAACGAATTTATCGAGGAGGAGTACGACGGCGGCGTCAACGTCGTCCACTTCCTCGAGGTGCTGCGCGACAAGGTCGGTTTCGCTAAGGTCAAGGAGGCGGTAAAGACCCCTCTGGCCGGCATAAGGACGGCCACCTACTACGGGTGCATGCTGCTGCGCCCCTTCGAGGATATGGGCATCGACAACGCCGAGAGGCCGACAGTCTTCGAGGACCTCTTGAAGGCGCTCGGCGCGGAGCCGGTCGATTTTCCCAACAAGATAGAGTGCTGCGGCGCGCACCTGTCCATGAACAACGAGAAGATAGTCGAGAGGCTCTCTGGCAACGTGATGACCTCTGCGGTGGGCTCCGGGGCCGAGCTTATCGTGACGAGCTGCCCGCTGTGCCAGTACAACCTCGAGAAGAGCCAGTCGAAGGTGGCCGAGGAGGAGGCCGGGTACAACCCCGTGCCGGTGGTCTACTTCACCCAGGTCCTCGGGCTCGCCCTCGGGCAGGACCCGGCAACCCTCGGGTTCGAGAAGAACAATATCAGCATAATGCCCCTTTTGAAAGAGAAGGGGATAGTAGATTAGGTGTCATTGCGAGCTGGCGGAGCCAGCCGAAGCAATCGATACCCTCCCCCTTGACGGGGGAGGGTCGGGTCAAAAGCTTTTCAAGTCAACAGAGGTCCGATATGCCGAGAATAGGCGTTTTCGTCTGCCAGTGTGGAAATAACATAGCGGCAACGGTCGACACGAAGAAGGTCGCCGAGGATATGAAGAAGATCCCCGGCGTCGTCTATACGACAGACTACAAGTTCATGTGCTCGTCCCCGGGCCAGGATATGCTCAAGCAGGCCATCAAGGAGAACAGGCTCGACGGCATAATCGTGGCCGCCTGCTCGCCGCACATGCACGAGAAGACCTTCAGGAAGGCCTCCGAGGCCGCGGGGCTGAACCCCTACCAGTGCGAGATAACGAACATCCGCGAGCAGTGCTCGTGGGTGCACCACGACAAGACCAAGAAGGTCGGCACGATAAAGTCCACCGACCTTACGCGCATGACCATCCAGAGGCTCAAGAAGAACAAGCCTCTCAAGAAGATAAACATACCGGTGAAGAAGAGGGCGCTCGTCATCGGCGGAGGCATCGCCGGCATCCAGGCGGCGCTCGACATAGCCGAGGGCGGACGCGAGGTCATACTCGTGGAGAAGGAGCCCTCCATCGGCGGAAACATGGCCCGCCTCTCCGAGACCTTTCCGACGATGGACTGCTCGCAGTGCATCCTTACTCCCAAGATGGTCGAGGCGGAGCTCAATGAGAACATAAAGCTCTACACCTACTCCGAGGTCGAGAAGGTAGACGGCTACATCGGCAACTTCACCGTGCAGATACGCAAGAAGGCGCGCTACGTCGACGAGGAGAGGTGCACAGGGTGCGGCGAGTGCATCGAGAAGTGCCCGTTCAAGGCCGGCAGCGAGTTCGAGATGGGGCTTGCCAAGAGGAAGGTCATATACACGCCCTTCCCGCAGTCCGTGCCCAACATCCCGGTAATCGACGCGCCCAACTGCACCAAGATACAGAAGGACAAGTGCGGGGCGTGCGCCATCGTCTGCGGCCCCAAGTGCATCGACTTCAAGCAGGAAGACAAGATAGTCACCGAACAGTTCGGGGCCATAGTCGTGGCCACGGGCTACCAGCTCATGCCCAACGAGCGCTTCGGCGAGTACGGCTACGGCAGGATCAAGGACGTCATAAGTGGCATGCAGTTCGAGCGCCTCGCCTCCTCCTCCGGTCCCACCGGCGGGGAGATAAGGAGGCCGTCCGACGGTAAGATCCCGCAGAACGTGGTCTTCATCCAGTGCGTGGGCTCGAGGGACGAGAAGAAGGGCGTCTCCTACTGCTCGAAGATATGCTGCATGTACACGGCCAAGCATACCAAGCTCTACTCGCACAAGGTCCACGGCGGGCAGTCGTATGTCTTCTACATGGACATCCGCTCCGGCGGCAAGAGGTACGAGGAGTTCGTGCGCGGCGCCATAGAGCACGACGGCGCTATGTACCTGCGGGGCCGGGTCTCGCGCGTATACGAGAAGAACGGCAAGGTCATCGTGCAGGGCGCGGACACCCTGAGCGGCAGCCAGGTCGAGATAGAGGCGGACATGGTCGTGCTCGCGACCGCCATAGTATCGAGGCAGGGCGCCGATACGCTGGCCCAGAGGCTCGGCATCGGGTACGACAAGTACAAGTTCTACAACGAGTACCACCCGAAGCTCCGCCCGGTCGAGACCGTGACCGCGGGCATATTCCTCGCCGGCACCTGCATGGGGCCGATGGACATACCGGAATCCGTCGCGCAGGGCAGCGCCTCGGCGAGCAAGGTCCTGGCCCTCTTCTCCGCCGACGAGATGGCGAGGGAGCCGATAACCGCGGAGGTGAACAAGGTCACGTGCAACGCCTGCTGGGACTGCGTGACCGCCTGCCCGTACACGGCCATAGAGAAGCAAGAGGTGAAGAACAGGCAGGGCGAGACCGTAAGGTGGCTGGCGCAGGTCAACGACGGCGTCTGCCAGGGCTGCGGCGTCTGTGTTGCCGCCTGCAGGAGCAAGTCCATAGACCTGAAAGGGTATACGGATGAGCAGGTCTACGCGGCGCTCAACGCCTTTTAGCCCTTCGCGTTGAAAAACGCCCGTCTGTGTTGTCAGGGCTACGGGCTTGAATCCTCACATACGCGAAAAGTATGCTGCGGTTCACCCCCCCCTTGCCCTTCCTCACATCAGGGCATTCTTGAACACGAAGGCGGATGGGGCGCGTTGAAAAACGCCCCTCGGTTTTCATTCCCCCTTTTCTAAAGGGGGATAGGGGGATTAAGGGGCAAGCACCTTGAATGGTTTTAAAAACGATGTGCCTCGATACGTAATCTCCCCCGGCCCCTCTTCAGGAAAGAGGGGGGATTGATAAAGGGCCCCTGTAGTAGAAGCGCAAGTTTTTGTTTTTAACTCCCCCTTTTATAAAGGGGGGTAGGGGGATTAAGGTTGCTGCCCTACAACCCGAAGCTTAAGGGGTTTTCACGGGAACTGCGGAAAAACATGACCGATGCTGAAAAGCTTCTGTGGTCAAGGCTCAGAAGAAAGCAGCTGAAAGGATTTCAGGTTTACAGGCAGAGGATCATTGGCAATTATATCGTTGATTTCTACTGCCCCGGAGCGGGGTTGGTCATAGAAGTGGACGGAGGGCAGCACTACACCGATAAAGGGAGCAAGAAGGATCTTCACAGGGACCGTTTCATAGAGGCCCGTGGACTCAAGGTGCTGAGGTTCTCTGACAGGGACGTTTTTGAAAATCTCGCCGGAGTTGTTGAGGCCATATACGGTAATACGTAATCTCCCCCCGCCCCTCTTCAGGAAAGAGGGGGGAAGATACAAAATACGGGGGAGTGGAAAGACACAAGGGATTTGATATGACCGCAGAATCTGAAAAGACGCAAGGGCAGGCAGGTGCCTACGAGCCGAAGATAATGGCGTTCGTCTGCAACTGGTGCACCTACGCCGGGGCGGACCTGGCCGGCACGTCCAGGATGGAGTACCGCCCGAACGTGCGGATAATAAAGCTCCCGTGCACGGGCAGGATCGACCCGCTCTTTATAATAAAGGCGTTCGAGAACGGGGCGGACGGCGTGCTCGTCTCCGGGTGCCACCCGGGAGACTGCCACTACACCACCGGCAACTACCACGCCCGCAGGAGGTGGATAGGCTTCAAGCACCTGCTCGAGTTCGCCGGCATCGACATGCGGCGCCTCCACTTCTCGTGGGTATCGGCCTCCGAGGCGATAAAGTGGGTCGACCTCATAAACAAGGTCACAGACGAGGTGAAGGCGCTCGGGCCCTTCATGGAGTACAAGGGATTGAAGGATGCCTCGAAGCCGGCCGGATAGGCAAAGAGGATTGGAGCGGGAAACGGGCTCTCCCTCAACCACGGCAGGATACTGGAGACGGGCCAGGGCGGCCCTTGAAAACCTTTAGGGAAGAATAGCAGGGCATGGAAAATACATTAAGGCAGAAGGCGAAGGAGCTCCTCGAGAGCGGTCAGGCGCAGGTCGTCATCGGGTACGGCTGGAACAGGGGCAAGACGCGCACCACGCCGGTCTTCATAACCGACCCGGCCGACGTCGGCACCCTGGTCTGGAACCCGCAGTGCGTCAACAACCTCTCGGTCTACCTTACGCGCAAGTTCAAGGATATCGTGGCGCTCGGCAAGCCCGCCATCGTGGCAAAGGGCTGCGACATAAGGAACATCGTGGTGCTCGTGAGCGAGGCGCAGGTAAAGAGGGAGGACGTATTCATCATCGGCATGACCTGCGAGGGCGTCGTCTACAGGCAGGAGCTGTGGACGGGCGAGCTCGACCCGAAGACCATGCCGAACAAGTGCCACAACTGCGACGTCAGGAACCCGCACGTCGCGGACTTCGTGGTGGGCGACAGGTCGACCTTCACCCCGCCGGAAAAGCCCGCGGGCATGGTCTTCGACAGGATAAAGGCGCTGGATGCGAAGCCCGCCTCACAGAAGTGGGCGTTCTGGATAAACGAGTTCTCAAGGTGCATAAAGTGCTACGCCTGCCGCCAGGTATGCTCGCTCTGCTACTGCGAGAGGTGCATAACAGAGAAGAACATGCCGCAGTGGATAGAGACCTCGGCGCACCCGAGGGGCAACCTTTCGTGGAACCTCACAAGGGCCATGCATCTGGTCGGAAGGTGCACCTTCTGCGGGGAGTGCGAGAGGGCGTGCCCGGTGAACATCCCGCTGAACCTGATAAACCAGAAGATGATCCAGGTCGTCGACGAGGCGTTCGAGTTCCGCTCGGGCTACGATGAGAAGACCCATCCCCCGATGATAGTCTTCAACCCGGACGATAAAGAGAACTTCATAAAGTAGGTAACCATGGCTGACAAGATACTTAAAAGAGACGCCCTCGACAATCTTATCGCCTCGGTGCGGTCAAAGGGGGGCCGCTTCATAGCCCCGGTCGAGGACGCCCGGCAGGTGGTCTTCAAGGAGGTTGCCGGCGCGGGCGAGGTGGTGCTCGACGGGTACATACTGGCGCGGAACTCCTACAAGGAGTACCTATTCCCGCAGACCGAGGTGGTCGCGGAGTTCACCAACGACACCACCGGCGTGGATCTCCGTTCCGTCGAGATAGAGCCCCGGCAGACGGTCGTCTTCGGCGCCCGCCCGTGCGAGGCCACGAGCCTTGCCGCTCTGCGGGCGGTCTTTACGTGGGACTTCGTGGACGAGTTCTACACGCGCAGGGAAGAGCGGACCACGGTCATATCCATCGGCTGCACCCGCGCGGACGAGGCCTGCTTCTGCACCACCGTGGGCCTGTCCCCCGAGTCGACCGAAGGCTCGGACGTATATCTGCTCGAGACCGGGGACGGGGACTTCATCGCCAGGGCCATAACCGACAGGGGCACCGCATTCATGGAGGCGCACGCCGGGGCGTTTACGGAGGGCGGCGCGCAGGCAAAGGCCCTCTTCATGCCGGAGAAGATAGAGGGTGTGGATATCGGGAGGATATCCGCGAGGCTTGCCGACAAGGCCCACTACGACGAGCCGGTATGGGCGGCCCTTTCAAGGAAGTGCATCGGGTGCGGGGCCTGCACCTTCGTCTGCCCCACGTGCCACTGCTTCGACATAACCGACGAGGGCACGGCCTTCGAGGGCGAGCGGAGGAAGAACTGGGACGCGTGCCAGTTCGACACCTTCACGCTCCACGCCAGCGGGCACAACCCGAGGGACACCCAGTACAAGAGGTGGAGGAACCGCTTCATGTGCAAGTTCAACATATACCCCGAGAAGTTCTCGTCAAAGGGCTGCGTGGGGTGCGGACGCTGCATAAGGGTCTGCCCCGTGAGGCTCGACATAACCGACGCGATGCTGGAGTTCTCGAAGTAGTTTTTTCAGTTATCAGTAACCGGCCGCCCGGCCCCTGCCGCCGGTTTTCAAGGGATTGAAAGAGAGAGTCGATCATATGGAAAACATCTATCTGCCGCACCTCGTGACCATAGAGGACATATACGAAGAGGCCCCGGACGTAAGGAGCTACAGGCTGGTATTCAAGGACAAGGCCATGCAGGAGTCCTTCGACTTCAAGACCGGCCAGTTCGGCCTCTACTCGGCCTTCGGCCTCGGGGAGTCGACCTTCTGCATAGCCAGCGCCCCGACAAGGAAGGGCTACATCCAGTGCACGTTCAGGAGGACGGGACGCGTCACCGCCGGCCTTGCCGAGCTCTCCATCGGTGACACGATGGGCTTCAGGGGCCCCTATGGCAACTGGTTCCCCATAGAAGAGTGGAAGGGCAAGGACATCGTCTTCATAGCCGGCGGCATAGGGCTGCCGCCCGTTCGCTCGGTCATCTGGAACTGTCTGGACAGGCGCGAGGACTTCGGCGACATCACCGTGGTCTACGGCGCGAAGACCGCGGCAGACCTCGTCTACAAGAACGAGCTTCAGCACTGGGACGACAGGAACGATGTAAGGCTCATCCAGACCGTCGACCCGGGCGGCGAGACCCCGGACTGGAAGGGCGAGATAGGTTTCGTGCCCACGGTGCTCGAAGAGGCCGCGCCCTCTTCCAAGAACGCGGTGGCGGTCACCTGCGGGCCCCCGATAATGATAAAGTTCGTCCTGAAGGCCCTCGAAGGGCTCGGCTTCAGCGACGATAGCGTCTACACCACGCTGGAGAACAAGATGAAGTGCGGGGTGGGCAAATGCGGACGCTGCAACGTCGGGGACGTATACGTCTGCAAGGAAGGCCCGGTCTACACTGCGGCCGGGGTCAAGAGGATGTATAATGATTTTTAACTGTAATTCGGCGTAATTTAGTGATATTTTAAGCCATCGATAGACGCAGAGCGTCAGAACAAAGCAGACCAAGGCGCGACGAAGGTGAGGAGTGAGGCGTACTTTTCCGTACGCCGCAAAGACGAGCCGAGGAGCAACGCGGGTGTGCGAAGTTATTGCGCTCTGCAAGCCAATCCCGGAGAGATGAAAATGGCAGAAGACAAGAAGTTAAAGATGCTGGCCACAGGCGACAGGACGATACCGCCGGAAGGCGCCAGGATGATACCCATATACATCATGGGCCGCGAGTACATGGTCCCCGAGACCATCACCATAATGAAGGCCGTGGAGTACGCCGGGTTCAACTATACCCGCGGGTGCGGCTGCCGCGGCGGTATATGCGGCGCGTGCGGGACCTTCTACCGCTTCCTCGGCGACTACAGGCTCCGCTCCGGGCTCGCCTGCCAGACGGTGGCCGAGGAGAACATGGTGATAGTGCAGCTGCCGTTCTTCCCGGCGAACAGGCCCGGCTACGACCTGGACAACCTCTCGGGCACGCCCCACGAGGCGCTTCGCAGCCTGTACCCGGAGGTCTTCAAGTGCGTCGGCTGCGGCACCTGCACGCGCACCTGCCCCATGGACATAGACGTGATGGACTACATAGCCCTCATGAAGAGGGGGGACCTGAAGGGCGCGGCCCTGAAGAGCTTCGACTGCGTCATGTGCGGCCTTTGCACCTCGCGCTGCCCGGCGCAGATATCCCAGTACACGGCCGCGATATTCGTAAGGAGGGTTTACGGCAAGTACGTCCTCCCGAAGGCCGAACACCTCGAGAAGAGGGTCGGCGAGGTGAACGGCGGCAAGTACGAGGGGATGCTCAAGGAGCTCGCCTCCATGAATGAGGAAGAGGTCAAGAAGCTCTACGTCGAGCGCGAGAGGGAGCCCGACCTCGCCGAGCCGGGCACCTGGATGCCCGGGGATACGGACAAGCTATAGCCCTCGAAGACGGCTCTTTTTCCTGGTCTCTTTGTTGGGGTGAGAATAAACATGCTCACATATAAGCGTATATGCTGCGCTCTTTATTTTCACCCGGCCTCGACCTCGGAAAAAATGGCTGATCTTTAAAAGTATCGGTATTCTGTGACATTTCATTGTTTTACATAGACCGTAGCAGTATTGGAGGATCAGATGAGCGGATATACGCCGGCTTTAATGGAGCTGATAAAAAAGGTGGAGGCCACCAGGGGCGCCCGTGTGGAGAAGGCGCGCAAGGGCGAGCACTTCCCGGCCCTTACCATGGAGGAGCGCAAGGTACGGCTCGGCAAGTACCACCCTGACTGCAAGCCCGACGGGAGGCGCGAGCTCAGGGTCGGGGCCAACAAGGGCCTCGTCCTGCCGGAGGAGGTCGCCGCCCTGCTCGAGTCGAAGAGCAGGCTCGATACGAAAGCCATCGACATTTCGAGGACCGACTACGAGGCGGACCTGCTCGTCATAGGAGCCGGAGGTGCGGGCACCGCCGCCGCGCTGACGGCGCAGGAGGCCGGACTCAAGGTCATCGTCTCCACCAAGCTGCGCCACGGGGACTCCAACACCGTTATGGCCGAGGGCGGCATACAGGGCGCCGACCAGGAGGGCGACTCACCCTACTACCATTACCTCGACGTCATCGGCGGCGGCCACTTCTCCAACCAGCCGCCTCTCGTGGCCGCGCTCACCAACGACGCGCCGCTTATCATACACTGGCTCGAAGGGCTCGGCATGATGTTCGACAAGCAGCCCGACGGCAGGATGAAGGTGCGCCACGGAGGGGGCACGAGCAGGAAGAGGATGCACTCGTCGGGCGACATGACCGGGGCCGAGATAATGAGGGTGTTGAGGGACGAGGCCCGGAACCGCGCCAACGACATAAAGGTGCTCGAGTTCTCCCCGGCCGTGGAGGTGCTCCTCGACGACAAGGGGCAGGCCGCCGGCGCCGTGCTCTACAACCTCGATACGAAGGAATACTACGTCGTAAGGGCCAGGGCCGTGCTCATAGCCACGGGCGGCTTCGGCAGGCTCCACATACAGGGTTTCCCCACGACCAACCACTACGGCGCCACAGCCGACGGGGTAGTCATGGCGTACAGGGCGGGCGTGCCCATACAGGACCTCGACTCCACCCAGTACCACCCCACGGGCGCGATATACCCGGAACAGAACGTGGGCCTGCTCATAACCGAGAAGGTCAGGGGCCTCGGCGCCCAGCTCCTCAACACCGAGGGAGAGCAGTTCTGCTTCCCGCTCGAGCCCAGGGACGTGGAAAGCTCCTGCGTCA
>JBHHYT010000069.1:0-13192 GCA_046757705.1 Thermodesulfobacteriota bacterium | reverse complement strand
CCTCTGGCCCCTGCCCCCTTGCGAGCCCCCTTACAGGCGGCTGAGCACGTAAGGCCCTTCGGCGGTGATGGCCACCGTGTGTTCGAAGTGGGCGGAGAGGCTGCCGTCGACGGTCACCGCCGTCCAGCCGTCCTCGAGCACGCGCACGGCGTGTCCGCCCCTGTTTATCATGGGCTCTATGGCGAGCACCATCCCGGCCCTGAGCTTCACGCCCCGGCCGGGCAGCCCGAAGTTCGGTATCTGCGGGGGTTCATGTAGCTCCCTGCCGATGCCGTGGCCGACGAATTCCCTCACGACCGAGAAGCCCTGCAACTCCACACTGGTCTGCACGGCGGAGGATATATCCGAGAGGTGGTTGCCTTCCCACGCCCTGTCTATGGCGGCGTCGAGAGAAGCGGCCGTGACCTCTATGAGACGGGCGGCGTCCTCGGATACGTTGCCCACGGGGACCGTAACGGCCGAGTCTCCGTAAAACCCGTCGAGGCACACCCCGAAGTCTATGCTCAGGATGTCTCCCTCGTTAAGGACCCTGCCTGAAGGCATCCCGTGTACGACCTGGTCGTTTACCGAGGTGCACAGACAGTACGGGTAGCCCTTGTACCCTTTGAAGGCGGGCTTTGCCTTCCTGCTCCGCGTCTCCCTGAGCGCTATCTCCTCGAGATCGAGGGTAGTCACTCCGGGGGCGACGCTGTCCTTGAGCCTGTCGAGGACCTGCGCCACTATGACGGAGCTCTTACGCATTGCTTTGATTTCTCGGGGCGACTTAAGTATTATCGCTTCCTTTCTCAATGGCATCCACAATATTCTTTGTAATGTTGTCTACCGTGCCGATACCATCTACGGGAATGTAGAGCCCCTTGCCGCTATAATACTCTATAAGCGGATAGGTCTCCTGCTCATAGACCTTAAGCCGCGCCTCAATGGTCTCTTCCTTGTCGTCGTCCCTCTGGTATATCTCGGAGCCGCAGGCGTCGCACATCCCGATGTTTACCGGGGGGTTGAAGATGACGTGGTAGCTGGCCCCGCACTTGCGGCAGACCCTGCGCCCGCTCAGTCTCCTTACGAGCTCCTTGCGGTCCACCACTATGCCTATTACGTGGTCTATCTTCTCGCCGAGGCCGGAGAGCATATCCCTGAGGACCTCCGCCTGGCTGAGGTTCCGGGGGAAACCGTCGAGGATGAACCCTTTCTCGCAGTCGGCGTCACGTATCCTCTCGGAGACCATGCCCACCACGACGTCGTCGGGCACGAGGGTGCCCTTGTCCATGTACTCCCTGGCCTTGAGGCCCAGCGGCGTACGCGTCCTGACGTTTGCCCTCAGGATGTCGCCGGTGGATATCTGAGGTATCGAGAACCTCTCGGAGAGGTTCTTTCCCTGTGTTCCCTTGCCGGCGCCAGGCGCCCCGAGTAAAATAAGATTCATCTATTGAAGCCCTTACCCTTTATTTTTCCCTTTTTGAGGAGCCCCTCGTAGCTGCGGCTCATCATGTGGGACTCTATCTGCTGCGCGGTGTCCATGGCAACACCCACGACGATGAGAAGCGCGGTGCCGCCGAAGTAGAACGGCGCGTTGAACTCCGTGATGAGAAACGAAGGCAGAACGCAGACGACTGAGAGGTAGAGGGCGCCCCAGAGCGTAAGCCTCGCCAGCACGGTGTCAATGTACTCGGCGGTGTGCGCGCCGGGCCTTATGCCCGGCACGAAGCCGCCGTTCTTCTTCAGGTTGTCCGCCACGTCCTTCGGGTTGAACTGTATGGCGGTGTAAAAATAGGTAAAGAATATGATGAATATGACATAGAGCGAGTTATAAAGGATGCCGCCGGGGGTGAGGCTCCGGGCGACGACCTTCATAAACGGTATGTCTATGAAGTTCGCTATGGTCGCGGGGAAGACGATGATCGACGAGGCGAATATAGGCGGGATGACGCCCGCCGAGTTCACCTTGAGCGGCAGGTGCTGCGTCCCGCCGCCCATGATCTTTCGCCCGACCACCCGCTTCGGGTATTGTATCGGTATCCTCCTCTGGCCCATCTCCATGAAGACGATGAAGGCCACGACAGCGAACATCAGCGCGAGCAGGAGGATGATGACCAGCAGGTTCATCTCACCGGCCTTGACGAGCTGGAACGTATTGTAGAGCGCCGAGGGCATCCTGGCGATGATGCCGACGAAGATGATGAGAGAGATGCCGTTGCCGACCCCGCGCTCCGTTATCTGTTCGCCGAGCCACATCAGGAAGACGGTGCCGCTCGTCAACGTGATGACCGTCATTATCCTGAAGCTCCACCCGGCGGCGAGCACAATGGGCTCGCCCGCGGGGCCCTTCATGGACTCGAGCCCCACCGCGATCATGATGGACTGGACGAGGCTCAGCGCGACGGTCAGGTACCGCGTGTACTGGGTTATGGTGTTTCTTCCCGCCTCTCCTTCCTTGGAGAGCTTCTCAAGCTGCGGCACCACTGCCGTGAGGAGCTGCAGGATGATGGAAGCGCTTATGTAAGGCATGATGCCGAGGGAGAATATGGAGAACCTCTCCAGTGCGCCCCCGGTGAACATGGTCGCGAAATCGAGAAGCGTGCCGCTTGAGGCCTTGAAGAAGCCGGCAAGCGCCTCGGCGTCGATACCCGGGGTGGGTATGAAGACGCCGAGCCTGAATACTGCGAGCATGACAAGCGTTATGAGGATTCGGCGGTTTAACTCAGGTACCTTGGTTATATTCGGTGTCAGGCCCGCCAATTAGATAACCTCCGCCGCTCCGCCCGCCGCCTTTATCTTCTCGGCGGCAGATTTGCTGAAGCTGTTCGCCTTGACCGTAATGGATACGCCCAGCTCTCCGTTGCCGAGCACCTTTACGGGACCGCCTTTTTTCTTGATCAGGCCCTTCTCGACAAGCCCGGAGGCGTCAACGACGTCACCGGCCTTGAAGGCGGCCGATATCTCGGAGAGGTTGACGAAGCGGTTCTTTACCTTGAAGATGTTGGTAAAGCCGCGTTTCGGCAGCTTCCTCTGCAGCGGCATCTGTCCGCCCTCGAAACCGGGCTTTATGTTGCCGCCTGAACGCGCGGTCTGACCCTTGCCGCCGCGCCCGGAGGTCTTGCCGCGGCCTCCGCCCTCGCCGCGTCCAACGCGCCTTCTTTTCTTTACCGCCCCTTTGGGGGCCTTGAGCCTGTCTAACATCGGAAAACCCCTTTATGCTTTATCCTGGACCGTTCGGCCGGGACCGGATGCTTGGCGCGCCCCGGGACCACCCGGAAGCGCCGTTAAAACCCCTATCAGCCCCTCTCGACCGCGACCAGATGAGATACCTTGCCTATCATGCCCCTGATTTCCGGGGTGTCCTTGAGCACGCTCGTGGACGATATCCTGCGAAGCCCCATGCCCTTGAGAGTCTCCCTCTGCTTCTTTGAGGAAGCCTTCTTGAGGAGCTTTATCTTTACCATGTTAGTCTCTGCCATCACCTTACCTCTTGGACGTGCTTGCCCCTGAGCTCTGCCACGCTCTCCGGGCTCCTCAGCTGCTTCAGGGCCTCTATGGTGGCCTTGACGACGTTGTGCGGGTTGTTCGTACCCAGGCACTTCGTGAGCACGTTGTGTATCCCGACGGACTCTATCACCGCCCTTACCGCACCGCCCGCTATGATGCCCGTACCTGCCGAGGCCGGACGTAACAGCACCCTGCCGGCGCCGTAGGCGCCGAGCACCTCGAACGGGATGGTACCATCCTGAATGGGCACACGCAGGAGCGTCTTCTTGCCCTGCTCTATCGCCTTTCTTATGGCCTCGGGGACTTCGTTGGCCTTGCCCAGCCCGATGCCGACGTGCCCGTTGCCGTCTCCGACAACGACTATGGCGTTGAAGCTGAAGCGCTTGCCGCCCTTGACGACCTTCGCAACCCTGTTAAGGTATACGAGCTTGTCTTTCAAATCCAAGGCATTTGCGTCGATCTTGTTCAAAAAAACCTCCATGCATTCTGTCTGTGTGCCTGAAAACTGCCGTCCTTGCGCCCGCATGCGGAGCTTACGCGGCGGCCCCCGGTTTATCAGCCAATATTCGTGTTCGTGGCCCGCAATCGGGCGGGCCTGTGAGAGGTGCGTCTTGTACGCTCTCGCGAGGCCGGGGGATACAGGCCGGTCAGAACTTCAGCCCGGCCTCCCTTGCGCCGTCGGCCAGCGCCTTTATCCTGCCGTGGTATATGTAGCCGCTCCTGTCGAATACGACCTTGGCGACACCCTTGTCGACGGAGAGCTTTGCCACCGTCTCGCCAACCTTCCGGGCGGCCTCGGTCTTCTTGAGCTTTGCGTCGAAGCCCTTGGCCTGGCTGGAGGCGGAGGCGAGGGTGACGCCCGTGAAGTCGTCTATGACCTGAGCGTAGATGTGCTTGTTCGACCTGAAGACGTTGAGTCTCGGGCGCTCCGAGGTGCCCTTAATCTTCTTCCTTACGCGTGCCTTCCTTCTCTGAAAGCCGGTTGTCTTGACTATTCTTGCGTGCATTATTTATTTACCTCCGGCCTTGCCGGCCTTGCCGGCCTTTCTTCTGATAATCTCATCGGCGTACTTGATACCCTTGCCCTTGTACGGCTCAGGCGGCCTCATCGACCTTATATCCGCCGCCACCTGCCCGACGACCTGCTTGTCCGGGCCCTTTATCGTAAGCTGCGTCTGCCTCTCGACCATGGCCTTGACTCCCTTGGGAAGCTCGTACTTGATGGGGTGCGAGTACCCGAGCATGAGGTTCACGACAGAGCCCTGAACGTCGGCCCTGTAGCCGACGCCGACTATGTCGAGCCTCTTCTCGAAGCCCTCGCTTACGCCCTTGACCATGTTCGCGACGAGCGTGCGCGTAAGGCCGTGGAGCGAGCGCGCGAGCCTGCCGTCGTCCTTGCGCCTTACCTCTATCTCGGAGCCCTTGACATCGAGCTCGACCTCGGGCCTTATCGGCAGCTCGAGGGCGCCGAGCGGGCCGTTGGCCTTGAAGAGAGAGCCTTCGAGGGCGATCTTTACGCCCGATGGGACCTGAACCGGAATCTTGCCTATTCTTGACATCTTCTCAAACCCTTTTTATAATTTTCGCGCTGAAAGGCGCGAGGAGAATCCCTTAAAATATGGTGTAGAGGAGCTCTCCGCCCACGCCGAGCTCCCTGGCCTTCCTGTCGGTCATGAGGCCCTGCGAGGTCGATACGATCGCTACTCCGAGGCCGTTGAGGACCCTCGGTATGTCGTCCTTGCCGACATACTTGCGAAGCCCTGGCTTGCTCACCCTCTTGATGGTGGTTATCGAGCTCGCCTTTGCCGCCGAGTACTTGAGGGTCACCTTCATGTGGCTGAACTTCTCGCCCTTCAGGAAGGTGTAATCCTTTATGTAGCCCTCTTCCTTCAATATCCGAGCGATCTCGAGCTTGACCTTCGATGCCGGCATGGTGACCTCGGCGTGTCTCGCCTGAACCGCGTTCCTTATCCTTGTAAGCATATCCGCAATCGGATCCGTCATCGACATCTTTCTATCTCTCCATTCAATGGGTTTATCTGTAGTTACCCTGCGTCTGACACAGGCCGATCCCGAAAAGAGCGGCCCGCGAAACCCTGAGCGCGGCCCCCGGAAGGACATTTACCTCTCACTGCACACCTGCCTGGCCCGGAGCCTGGCCCGGAGCCTGGCCCGCTGCCTGCCCCAAACAACCCAGCTGACCCCAGCTGACCCCAGCTGACCCCAGCTGACCCCAGCTGCCCCCAGCTGCCCCTAACTGCCCCCCCCCGGCTGGCCTTAACCTCTGCCCCCCGGACTGTGACAGCCACCTGCCCCTTGACCGCCCCGGCGCCCCTTCAAAACCCGGCGCCCCTTGACGGCCCACCTACCAGCTGGACTTTACCATTCCGGGCAGATCGCCGTTGAGGGCCATCTTGCGCAGACAGATCCTGCACATGTCGAACTTGCGGTAGTACGCCCGGGCCCTGCCGCAGATGGGGCAACGGCTGTACTCCCTGACGCTGAACTTCTTCTTCCTTTTGGCCTTCGCTATGAGTGACTTTTTAGCCAATTAAAAACCTCCGGTGTGCTACGCGAAAAATCAGCTACGAAACGGCATGCCCATGCCCTTGAGCAGGGCCTTCGCCTCTTCGTCGGTTTTTGCGGTAGTGCTTATGGTTATGTTAAGGCCCCGTATCTTGTCGATCTTATCGTACTCGATCTCGGGGAATATAATCTGCTCCCTGATGCCCATGGTGTAGTTGCCGCGCCCGTCGAAGGATTTATCGGGCATACCCTTGAAGTCCCTTATCCTCGGTATGCTGAAGTTCACGAGCCTGTCGTAGAACTCGTACATCTTCTCGCCGCGCAGCGTGACCATGCAGCCGATGGGCATACCTTCCCTGAGCTTGAAGGTGGCGATGGACTTTCTGGCGCGGGTGACGACCGGCTTCTGGCCGGTTATCATGGTGAGGTCCCTCGTGGCGGCGTCTATGACCTTCACTTCCCTCACCGCCTCGCCGAGTCCGATGTTGAGCACTATCTTGGCAAGCCTCGGGGCCTGCATGACGTTCGTGTAGTTGAACTCCTTCACAAGCGAAGGAACGATCTCGTTTTTGTATACTTCCTTAAGCCTCGCGCTCATTTGTCAAGAACCTCGCCGCACTTTTTGCAAACCCTTACCCTCTTGTCCCCGTCGACCCTCTTGCCGACCCTGACAGGCCCCTTGCACTTCGCGCACAGTATCATCACGTTGGAGATCGCTATAGGGGCCTCCTTCTCGATGATGCCGCCGTGCTTGTACTTGGCCGAGGGCTTCTGGTGGCGCTTTACGATGTTGAGCTTCTCAACATAGACAACAGCCTTGTCGGGCACCACCCTCGATATCTTGCCGGTCTTCCCTTTTTCCTTGCCGGTCGTGACCATCACCTGGTCGTCTTTTCTTATCTTCAATGCCATCTTCTTCTAACCTTTTCCCTCTCAGGCCTTTTTTGTAAAAAACTATGCCTCGAAACCCTCCTGCCGCGTCGCGTCCTGCCTAGAGGACCTCCGGGGCGAGGGAGACTATCTTCATGAACCTCTTGGCGCGGAGCTCCCTTGCAACGGGGCCGAAGATACGCGTGCCTATGGGCTCGTTGTCCTTATTTATGATGACCACCGAGTTCTCGTCGAATTTTATATACGAGCCGTCGGGCCGGCGGGTCTCCTTGACGGTGCGCACGATCACCGCGCGCGCGACCTCGCCCTTCTTGACCTTCGAGTCGTATATGGCCTCCTTGACGTTGACGACGATGATGTCGCCAAGCCGGGCTATCCTCTTGTTCGAGGCCCCGGTGACCCTTATGCAGGAGACCTTCTTGGCGCCGGAGTTGTCGGCAACCCTGAGTATCGAGCGGAGCTGTATCATTTCGCCTTCTCCAGAATTTCTTTAACACGCCACCTCTTGGTCTTGCTCAGAGGCCGGGTCTCTATTATCGTCACCCTGTCACCGACGCCGCACTCGTTGGAGCCGTCGTGGACTGCGTACTTGACACGTTTCTTGATATATTTGCCGTAGAACGGGTGCTTCGCGAGCCTCTCGATGGAGACGACCACGGTCTTGTCCATCTTCCCGCTGCTCAGCACGCTTCCCGTAAGGGTCTTTTTCTGGCTCTTTACCTCGGCCATGCTACGCCCCCCCTTCCTTCTCGGAGATTATGGTCTTTACCCTGGCTATGTCCCTTTTGATGGAACGCAGCTTAAGCGGGTTCTCGAGCTGGTTGGTGGCGTGGCGCATACGGAGGTTGAAGTGGTCCTTCGTAAGCTCCAGCTCCTTGGCCCTCATCTCCTCGAGGGTCATGTCTCTTATCTCAGCCGATTTCATAGAACTTCCCTTTTAATGAACTTTGAGGGTAATGCTATCTTATGTGCCGCAAGCCTGAACGCTTCCTTGGCGACGGCCTCAGGCACGCCTTCCATCTCGTAGAGTATCCTGCCGGGCTTTATCACGGCCACCCAGTCCTCGGGCCCGCCCTTGCCGCTGCCCATCCTGGTCTCGGCGGGCTTTTTCGTAACGGGCTTGTCCGGGAAGACCCTTATCCAGATCTTGCCGCCCCTCTTGATGTAGCGGGTCATGGCGATACGGGCCGCCTCTATCTGGCGCGTGGAAAGCCAGCCGCACTCGAGGGCCTGAAGGCCGAAGTCGCCGAAGGCAAGTGTGGAGCCCCTCTGGGCCAAACCTCTCCTCTTACCCCTCTGCTGCTTCCTGAACTTTATCTTCTTTGGCATTAACATGGCAAAACCACCTGTGGTAAAATCTTATTCCTAAGTTAAACGGACCCTTAGGCGCCCGCCTTCTGCGGAGCTACCTCGCCCTTGTATATCAAAACCTTCACACCTATCACACCGTAGGTCGTCCTGGCCTCGGCCACCCCGTAGTCGATGTCCGCACGCAGCGTATGCAGAGGCACCCTGCCTTCCCTGTACCACTCGCTGCGGGCGATCTCGGCGCCGCCGAGCCTTCCCGCGCACATGATCTTGACGCCCTTACCGCCCATGCGCAGTGTCGAGGTGACGGCCTTTTTCATGGCGCGCCTGAAAGAGACCCTGCGCTCGAGCTGAAGGGCGACGTTCTCGGCGACGAGCTGCGCGTCGGTGTCCGGCCTCCTGACCTCGAGTATCTCGATATTGACGTCCCTGCCGGTCAGCTTCACCAGCTGCTTTTTCATGACGTCTATCTCGGAGCCGCGCTTGCCGATGACTATGCCGGGCCTCGCCGTGCGTATGATAACCTTTACGGTGTTGGCCGTCCTCTCTATCTCGATGGCAGATATGCCGGCGTGATAGAGCCTCTTTTTTACGAACTGCCTTATCTTCAGGTCCTCGTGGACGAAACCCGCGTAGTTCTTCTCGCCGTACCACCTCGAATTCCAGCCCTTCGAGATGCCGAGCCTGAAACCTATTGGATGAACCTTCTGACCCAAAAAACGACCTCCGTTGATTACTTTAGGGTTTTATAATCTATACCGGCCCTGCGGCCCGCTTTATGTCTACCGGGATATCTCACGCCCGTCATTATAAATACACTCTCAGGGCAGCCCTCTTTCAGCCTGTGCCCGAACGCCCAATCCGCCCAGACACCCGACTACCCCAGACACCCCGTCCGCCCAGTACCAACCAATCCGCCCCAACCGCCCCAACTGCCCCAACCACCCCAACTTCCCCGTCCGCTTCGACACCCCAACTCCCCCGACTCCCCCGAGATCCCCTCAACCGCCCCAACTGCCCCGGTCAGCGTTCCGCGAGGACAACGGTGATGTGGCTTGAGCGTTTCCTTATAATCGTGCCCCTGCCCATGGCCCTTGCGTGGGTACGCTTCATCGTCGGCCCGCCGTCCACAAAAACGGTCTTGACGTAGAGGTTGTCCACGTTCAGGTTCAGGTTGTTCTCCGCGTTCGCCACAGCGCTATTGACGATCTTGGTGATGTCACGGCTGACGGCCTTCGAATTGAGGCTCAGTATAGAGAGCGCGGTATCGACTTGCTTGCCCCTTATGAGGTCCACGACGAGGCGCG
The DNA here is from genome assembly GCA_046757705.1 of Thermodesulfobacteriota bacterium. Lineage (GTDB taxonomy): Bacteria > Desulfobacterota > GWC2-55-46 > GWC2-55-46 > GWC2-55-46 > JBHHYT01. The sequence goes on along the minus strand of JBHHYT010000069.1, from coordinate 3,677 downwards.
CCTTCTGTGGGGATACCTTTACGTATTTCGCGATGGCCTTGGCTTCCATTTTATTACCTTTGGCTCCTTTTCAGCAATTCAGAGAACGGGGCTGTACCGCCCCGGAACGATCCTTTTTTTAACGCTTGGCCCCGGGCATCTTCGACTTCTTGAGGCCCGCATGGCCGTGGAAGGTGCGCGTGGGGGAGAACTCTCCGAGCTTGTGCCCGACCATATTCTCTGTAACGAATACCGGCATGAACTTCCTGCCGTTGTGGACGGCTATGGTGAAGCCGACCATCTCAGGGGCTATCATGGACCTGCGGGACCAGGTCTTTATGACCTTCTTGTTCCTCGCATCCCCGACTCTGTTAATCTTCTCAAGCAGATGCCCGTCAATAAACGGGCCCTTCTTTACGGAACGCACCGTTACTTCCTCCTGGTTATGATGTACTTATCGGTTTGCGTGCGCCTTCTGGTCCTGTAACCCTTGGTGGGCGTGCCCCAGGGGCTGGTCGGGTGGTTTCCGCCCTTGCTCCTGCCCTCGCCGCCGCCGTGCGGGTGGTCGACAGGGTTCATGGCCATGCCCCTTACACGGGGGCTCCTGCCAAGCCAGCGTGACCTTCCGGCCTTGCCGATGGTTACGTTCTCATGGTCGGTGTTGCCGAGCTGGCCTATGGTGGCGTAGCAGTCCTGAAGTATGTACCGCACCTCGCTCGAGGGCAGCTTCAGTGTCGCGTACTTGCCCTCCTTCGCCATGAGCTGGGCGTATCCGCCGGCGCTCCTGACGAGCTGACCGCCCTTGCCCTGCTTCATCTCTATGTTGTGGACGAAGGTACCAACGGGGATCGACCTCAACGGCAGCGCGTTGCCCGGCCTTATGTCAACGGCCACTCCGGAGGCTACGGTGTCCCCCACCGAGATGTCCTTCGGCGCGAGTATGTAACGCTTCTCGCCGTCGGCGTAGTTTAGAAGGGCGATGTTGACCGTGCGGTTGGGGTCGTACTCGATGGCCGCCACCTTCGCCGGTATGTCTGTCTTGTCACGCCTGAAGTCGATGACCCTGTAGAGCTTCTTGTGCCCGCCGCTTATCCAGCGGCTGGTGATGCGCCCGTTGTTGTTCCTGCCGCCCGTGCGCTTTTTGGGCCTTGTAAGCGCGCGTTCTGGACGCTTCTTCGAGACCCCCTCGAATACGAGGGTCGTCTTCGTCCTTACTGCCGGTGATGTAGGTTTATACTTTTTTACAGGCATCTCGCTTCTCTTCTCGTTTTAAAATTCTATTCCTGAAAGGCGGAACACCCGCCGTATTCGTTCGTCATGCTTCGAACAGCAGCCTGAAGGCCGTTTTTTTATCGCTTCAAGGAGCAGACGCCTTGAAACCAACACTCTGCCCCTCTGCCCCCAGTCCTCTGCCTCCCCTACCCCTGTGCCACCAGCCCGGCCCCGGAGCGGGCCCGTCAGACGCCCTCGAAGATCTCGATCCTGTCGCCTTCCTTGAGGGAGACGTAAGCCTTCTTCCGGGTGGGCCTGCGCCCGGAGAACCTGCCCATCCTCTTTGTCTTTCCGGGCACCCTCTGCGTGTTGACGCCCAGGACGGTGACGTTGAATATCTTCTGCACCGCCTCTTTTATGTCCTTCTTGTTGGCATCGAGGTCTACCCAGAAGACGACCTTGCCCTCGGCGGTCTTGAGCGTGCTCTTCTCCGTGATGACCGGATACTTTATCGTTGAGTATATGTCCTTCATTGAACCATCGCCTCTACTTTCTCTAAAGCGCTTCTCGTCATATACAGGCCGTCATAGTCGAGGATGTCGTAGACGTTGAGCCCCACGGCCTCTATGACCTTGTAGTCCTTGAGGTTCCTCACGGCCAGCTCGAGGTTGCGGTTGCCGCCGTCTATGACGACGAGGGCGCCTGCCGGGTTCGCCTTTGAGAGGACCTCGAGGGCAGCCTTCGTCTTCGGGGCGTCAAGGTCGAGCGAATCGAAGACCACCATGCGCCCGTCCCTCACCTTCATGCGCAGCGCGCTCTTGAGCGCCTCCCTCATGACCTTCTTGGGTACCTTGTAGGAGTAGTCCCTCGGCTTGGGGCCGAAGACCGTGCCGCCGTGCCTCCAGATGGGAGACCTGTTCGAGCCGGAACGGGCCCTGCCGGTGCCCTTCTGCTTCCACGGCTTTGCTCCGCCGCCGCTGACCTCGCCCTTGGTCTTGGTCGAGGCGTTTCCGCCCCTGCGGTTGGCCATCTGCATCTTTACGACCTCGTAGAAGAGATGCTCCTTGACCTCGCCGCCGTATACGGCGTCGTTCAGCTCAAGCTGGGATACCTTGCTCCCTTTTTTGTCTAAGACCTCTATCATCATCTTTCAGTGTCCCTTAACTCGCCGCAAACAATAACTATACACAATCGCGGAGGTTTTCTCAACATTTATTTATGCGTAAAACGCCCTTTCGGCTACTTTTTATGCGCCTTTTTTATGACGACCAGGCCGTTTATCGCGCCCGGGACCGCGCCGCTTATCAGGAGCACGTTCTCCTCGGCCCTGATGTCCACGACCTTGAGGTTCTGCACCGTTACCTTGGCGTCCCCCATGTGGCCGGCCATGCGCATCCCCTTGAAGACCCTCGACGGGTCTGAGGACTGGCCGATGGAGCCGGGGGCCCTGTTGTGCATGGAGCCGTGCGAGGCCCTGCCGCCGCCGAAGTTATGGCGCTTCATCGAGCCCTGAAAGCCCTTGCCCTTCGACTTGCCGGAGACGTCCACGAAGTCGCCGACCTTGAAGACATCCGCGCAGTTGACGACCGTGCCAGGTTTGAGCTCGTCGAGAGACTCTCCCCTGAACTCGGCCACCGTGTATACGCACGGGGTGCCCGCCTTTTTGAAGTGTCCGGTCATGGGCCTGTTGACCCTGTGCTCCTTCTTCTCACCGAACCCGATCTGAACGGCGTCGTAGCCGTCCTTCTCCACGGTCTTCCTCTGGACGACATGGCACGCCCCGGCCTTTACGACGGTTACCGGTATCTGCGCGCCCGTCTCGGAGTAGACATGTGTCATACCCAGTTTTTTTCCAAGAATGCCTTCTATCATCTTCCTAACCTTTTTGCGGCCTCATGGTACCGCCGCGGTGGCATATTTATGTTGCGTGGGACCCCTCGCACCATCCGTACGAGCCCCGTTCAAAAATCAAGGCACAGCCGGCCCCGGCTCCTCAGTCGAGCTTTATCTCGACATCGACACCGGCGGGCAGGTCGAGCTTCATCAACGCGTCGACGGTGTTCTGCGAGGGCTCCATTATGTCCATGAGCCGCTTGTGGGTCCTTATCTCGAACTGCTCCCTGCTCTTCTTATCGACGTGCGGGGAACGCAGGACGCAGAACTTGTTTATCCTCGTCGGCAACGGAATCGGCCCCTTGATCCGTGCGCCAGTCCTCCTGGCGGTCTCCACGATCTCTTTAACGGACCTGTCGAGCAGCCTGTGGTCGAATGCCTTGAGCCTTATCCTTATCTTCTGGTTATCCACCCTGTTTAACTCCGTCCCTGTTAGGGTACTTCTTGATTGATGTTCGTGGCCTATGCGTTGATACAAACCCTTCCCGACGGCTTATGCTCCCCTTGCGGGGGGCACCGGCGCGCCGCGGCCGGGGGTTACTCTATTATCTTCGTTACGACCCCGGCGCCCACCGTCCTGCCGCCCTCGCGGA
>JBHHYT010000068.1:0-13544 GCA_046757705.1 Thermodesulfobacteriota bacterium | reverse complement strand
TTGCCCGTGCCGCTCTCCCCGAGTATCAGCACGGTCACGTCCTTGGGCGCCACCTTGCCGATGGTCTTGAAGACGTTCTGCACCGCCCGGCTCTTGCCCACGAAGGCGGTCTCCTCGCGCCGTATCTCGCGGAGCCTCTCGGTCAGATCCTCGACCTTCACCTTGAGCCTTATGTTCTCCATCGCGCGGTCGAGTATTATCTCGAGCTCGCTCAAGTCGAACGGCTTGGTTATGTAGTCGAACGCGCCGAGCTTCATGGCCTCGAGCGTGTTCTTCATCGTTGATTCAGCGGTCATTATGATGACGTCCGCCGTGGAGCCTGCGGCCCTCGCATCCTTGAGGACCTGCAGGCCGTCCTTTACCGGCATGTTTATGTCCAGGAACGCGAGCTGCACGCCCGGCTCGCCCAGGACCTTCTGTGCCCCGTACCCGTCCGAGGCCTTGAGAGGGACGAGCCCCTTCTCGTGCAAGAACCTCTCGAGCACCCAGACGACGCTGTCGTCGTCGTCGGCTACCAGCACCTTAAACTTTTCCTTCAACGCCCCTTCTCCTTGTCCTGTGCGCCGGCGAGCGGCAGGAGCACGGCCACCGTGGTCCCCTCCCCCGGGGCCGAGTCTATCTTCAAGAGCCCGCCGTGCTCCTTTATTATCTTCAGGGATATCGCCATGCCCAGCCCGCTGCCCTGCCGCTTCGTGGTGAAGAACGGCGTGAATATCTCCTCGAGGTCCTCCTCCTTGATGCCGCAGCCGTTGTCTTTTATCTCGATGGCCGCCATCTTGCCGCGCCCCGGGCCGTCACCAGCGAGGTGGAACTCGGTGATTATCCTCGTGTTCACCTGCACGTTGCCGCCGGGGCCGATGGCCTCCCGGGCGTTTTTTACGAGGTTCAGGAAGACCTGCGTAAGCTGGTTCTCGTCGCCCCAGACATCTGGAAGGCTCGGGTCGTAGTCCTTTACGAAGGCCCCGGCCGGAGCGCCCTCCTGCATAAGCAGGATTACGGAGTCGAGCACCATGTGGATGTTGAGCCTTTTTGGCTTGAGCCTTGCCGGGCGGGCGAAGTCGAGCATGCCCTCGAGTATCAGGTTGAGCCTGTCGGCCTCCTTCATTATCACGCGGGTGTAGTCGTCGAGCGCCGGGTCTGCGACCTTCCTCGAGAGCAGCTGCGCCGCGCCCCTGAGGCCGCTCAACGGGTTCCTTATCTCGTGGGCGAGGTTGGCGGCGAAGGTGCCGATGTACGCGAGCCGCTCCTTGCGGATGGAGCCGGCCTCGAGGGACTTTATACCCGAGAGGTCCTTTATGAGCGCCACCGCGCCGGAGACCTCGCCCGCCTCGTTGAAGACCTGGCTGGTGGTGATGCCCACCGGGGTGGCGGCCCCGGAGAACCTCCTGTGGAGCTTCTCCTCGTACTCGGCGAAGAGTCTGCCCTCGTTCAGCGTCTTCTCGAGCATCTCCACGAGCCGGGCGTCCTGCCTGAAGACCTCGGAGGCCGGCCTGCCGATTACCAGCGCCCTCGACCTGCCCGTCATCTTCTCCGAGGACTGGTTGAAGATGGTGACGTTCATGCCTGGGTCGACTCCAACGACCCCCTCGGCGAGGTTCTCGACTATGTCTTCGTAAGAGAGCATCCCAACGTATCTCCTGCACAAATGCCTAATTTATAGGCATCATAACAGCCTTTGGGGATAAAGGCAATGGAAATCAGGCAGATAGAACCCCGCGATTTATATGGTTTTAGCTGGACCCGAAAAAAGGATTGCCCGCCGCTTCCGTCTCTTCGCATCATAGGGAGGAGATACAGGCTGCGAGGCTCCCCTCCGGGGATAAGAGCCGCGGGGGGCCGCCTCTTCCCAAAGCGCCGCTCGCTCTAATCACCCGGTATATTTTTAAAGACAGTAACACAGACGATCAACCCCCCCTTTCCCAAAGGGGGACGGAGGGGGATTCATAAGCGGCCTCCGGGTGAAGGCCAGGCGGAGCCGTCGTCTTTCGAGCGTGAAACCCCTTGCCATGGCGCGCGCTTTGGCCGATAATGACGTCCATGAAGAGGGATATGGCGGCGGCGCTTATCATAAGGGGCGGCAGGGTCCTGCTCGTGCACAACACCAAGCACGGTGGCTTGAGGATAGAGCCGCCCGGCGGCAAGAAGCATGCGGACGAAGGCTGGGAAGAGGGCGTAGAAAGGGAGGTGCGCGAGGAGCTCGGCGTCCGAGTGAGGCCGGTCAGGCTCTTCGGCACCTACTCGACCCATTCGCCGGAGGGGGAGTTCACCGTGCGGCTGTACCTCTGCGAGATAATATCGGGGGAGCCGAGGGTGATGGAGCCGGAGAAGATACCCGGCTTCGGCTGGTACTCCATCGATGAGATAGAGGGGCTCAAGGAGGAGGGGAGCCTCGTGCCGAACATGACCGAGGCCCTCGACGACCTGAAAAAGCACCTCGGGGGATGAAGGCGCGCCCCCGGCCGCCCCCCGCCCTCCTTCCGAGGGGAGGGGGAGGTTCATCATGATTTCTACGAGTCCTTGATTGGGCAAGAGGGATGGACGGGTGGCGCGGCGGGCGGGTGAGGCGCACCCGCTATTTGAAGAGTCTCCTGAGCCCGCTCACGAAGGGCCGCTTTACCGCCCCCTTCTCCGTTATTATGGCGGCCACCAGCCTGTTGGGCGTCACGTCGAAGGCCGGGTTCTTTATCTTTATGCCCCTGGGGGCGACCCTCTTGCCCGCAAGGTGCGTGACCTCTTTCTCGTCCCTCTCCTCGATGGGTATATCGTCCCCGTGCTTTATCTGCATGTCTATGGTCGAGAGCGGGGCCGCCACATAGAAGGGTATCTTGTGCTCCCTGGCGAGAATGGCGACCGGGTAGGTGCCTATCTTGTTCGCCACGTCCCCGTTGGCCGCTATCCTGTCGGCGCCCACGACGACAGCATCGATGAGCCCCTTCTTCATCATGTACCCGGCCATGTTGTCGGTTATCAGCGTTACGTCTATGCCGTCCCTGTGGAGCTCCCACGCCGTAAGGCGCGCGCCCTGCAGGAACGGCCGGGTCTCGTCGGCGAATACCGAGACCTTCTTGCCCGCCTCTATGGCTCCGCGTATGACGCCGAGCGCCGTGCCGTACCCGGCCGTTGCCAGCGCCCCCGCGTTGCAGTGGGTGAGCACGCAGGAGTTGTTCTTTATTAGCTTGCCGCCGTGCCTGCCGATGCTCCTGTTTATCTCTATGTCCTGCCTGTGTACCTCTATCGCCTCCGCTACGAGCAGTTCTTTGAGCTCCTCTACGCTCGCGTTCTCATTCGCCGCGACCACGCCCTTCATGCGCTCTATCGCCCAGAAGAGGTTTACCGCCGTGGGCCTCGTGGAGGCGAGCAGTTTGCATATCCGCGTGAATTCCTTTTTGAAGGTCTTTACGTCCTTCGTCCTTACCTTCCTGGCCCCGAGAGCGACGCCCATCGCCGCCGCAACGCCTATGGCGGGCGCGCCGCGCACGACCATGTCCTTTATCGCCGCGGCCACCTCTTTGTAGCCCCTGTAGGTCCTGAAAACCTCTTTCTCCGGCAGGAGCCTCTGGTCTATCATGACCACGCCCCTGTCCGTCCACTCCACTACCTTCAACATCTCCATCTGAATCTCCCCCGCGGTTGATTTAATATATGACCTCAGTTCCCGTTGGCACTGCGGATGTCAGTACCCGGGAGTTTCCCTCAAGAGTATCGACGGGTCGTATGGCTGCACCTTTACGGTATCCCCCGCCTTGAACCCGACCGAGCCCTGCGGCACGACGATGAACGAGTTCGACCTGACCAGGGTGGATATCATGCCGGAGCCCTGCCCGTCGAGCGGTGTGACGGTGAACTCGGCGCCGCTTATGTCGAGCTCGGCGCGTACGAAGTTCATCCTGCCTGGCTTTATCCTTACATCCTTCGTAAGGCGCGCGCCCAGGGTAGCGCCGAAGATATCCTTCCTGCCGGACATCTTCAGGAGCGCCGGCCTTACGAACTGCTCGAAGGCCACCATCGAGGATATCGGGTTGCCCGGAAGCCCGAAGGCGGGCCTTCCCCCGATGATGCCGAAGGCCAGCGGCTTGCCCGGCTTCATGGCGACCTTCCAGAACTTCATGGTAGAGCCCATGTCCTTCAAGACGCCCTTTACGAAGTCGTAGTCCCCGACGGATACGCCGCCCGAGGATATGATGCAGTCGGTCTTCATCGCCTCGGTGAGCTTTTCCCTGAGGCTCTCGCGCGTGTCCCGGGCTATGCCGAGCTGCACGGGCTCGGCCCCGGCGGCCGCCACGAGCGCCGAGAGCGCCCATCCGTTGCTGTTCGATATCTTGCCCTTCGCCGGCTCCTCGTCTATCTCCGCGAGCTCGTCGCCCGTGGAGAGCACGGCCACGCGGGGCCTCTTGTGGACGACGGCGAAGGCCGAGCCGGTGGTGGCGAGCATGCTCACCTCCGCGGGCCTTACGAGCGAGCCCGCTTTTATGACAACGTCCCCGGCCCTGAAGTCCTCGCCCTGCCTCCTTATGTTGTCGCCTTCCCTCGCCTCTGCGAGTATGAGCGCCGTGGCCCCCGGGCCCTGCTTCGTGCGCTCTACCATGATGACCGCCGTGGCGCCGTCGGGCACCGGGGCCCCGGTCATTATCCGTACCGCCTGTCCGCTCTTTACGGCCTCGCCGGGCACGCTCCCGGCGGGCAGGTCGTATATGACCTGCAGGGCCACGGGGTTCGCCTCGGACGCGCCCTTTGTGTCCGAGGCTATGAGCGCGTAGCCGTCCATCGCCGAGTTGTCCCACGGCGGGTTGGGGCGCGCGGCGCGCACGTCCTGGCCGAGGACCCTGCCGAGCGCCGAGAGAATGTCGGTGCTCTCGAGCCCGAGGGGGCGTATCTCGTCCAGGATGGTCTCAATAGCGTTCTCTACCGTTATCATAGGCTCACCTTCCAAGTGTGATTTGCATGAGTTTAACCGTTAAAAGATAACATTAAGGGGGGGATAAGTAAATAGTGTTGGGGCTTATTTGCGTGGCGCGGGCGTACGCGCGAGGACCGGGGGCGGAAGAAAGCCCGGGGAGGGAGGGTTTCAGGGAATAAAAAAAGGAAATAAAAAAAGCGCCGCTTTCCCGTAAGCGACGCCTGTCTCTGGGCCGTGTCTAAAGGAGAGGCCGGCCTTTTTGTCCCGCCCCCCTTATTCAATCCCCTTATCCTGCCCTCTGCCCCCCGGCCCGCTCTGTCCCCTTACCACTGGGCTACGACGTCGGAGGCGTTGCTGGCCCTCTTGCCGAGCCTCTCGGCGCGCACCGGGATCACGAGCACCATCCCGGGCCGCAGGCGTCTGGCGTTTCTCAGGTTGTTGAGGTACATGATAGGCTTTACCGAGGTCTTGTACCGCCGCGCGATGTGGTAGAGCGTATCCCCGCGGCGTATCCTGTGCCTGAGGAAGGCTATCTTCTTTGCCGGGGGTATCTTGCTCATGTTCTCGACGAAGCGTTCGGTGGCGCCCACCGGTATCTTCACCTCGTAGCCGGGGTAGTCGGGCGGGGTGAACCAGCGCCGAAGCTCCGGGTTGAGGTCCTTTATCTCCTTGAGGCTCGCGCCCGCGGCGCGTGCTATCACCCGCAGGTCTATGGCGCCGGAGACCTTGACCTTCTCGTAGGGCGGCCCCTCGCGGTACTCCAGCTCCTCGAAGCCGTAGCTTACGGGGTCTTTCGATATCATAAGCGCGGCGAGGTACTTCGGCACGTAGTTCCGTGTCTCTCTTCGCAGGGTCCTCTTGTGGCGGGCGAGCGCCCAGAAGTCGTCGGTGCCGTGCTTCTTTACGGCACGCGACACGCGGCCTTCGCCCGCGTTGTAGCCGGCGGCGGCGAGATACCACGAGCCGAACCTGTCGTAGAGGTCGGTGAAGTACCTCGCGGCGGCCTGCGTCGACTTTTCAGGGTCCATCCTCTCGTCCATCCACCAGTCGACCCTCAGGCCGTACCTGACGGCGGTGCCTTTTATGAACTGCCACATGCCCACCGCGTTGGAGCGCGAGCGCGCCTTCGGGTTGAGCCCGCTCTCGATGAAGGCGATATAGGAGAGGTCCTCGGGCAGGCCGTTCTCACGCAAGATGGCCCTTATCATGACCATGTACTTCTGGCTCCGGTCCCACCACCTCTCGAAGTACTTCCTGCCGCTGGTCTGGAAGTATTTTATGAACGACTCCACGTTCTTGTTGACAACGATGGGCACGCCAGGTATGGAGTCGTCGACCGTGACCTGCGGGGCGTCGAGGCAGACCTTCCCCTCGGTCCTCGGGAGAGGCTCTTCGTTGAGCACGTAGAACGCGGCGGCCTCCTCCACGGCGTCCTTCAGGCAGACCTCGAAGCCGGGCCCCGCGGAGTCCTCGTAGTAGAGGTATGCGGCCCCGGCCGGGGCATCTTCCTCGACGCACGCGGCCCCGCCCGGGGCGCCAACGCCGTCGGCCTCAGCGCCGTCCGTGGGCGGTGGGGGCGAGAGCACGCACGCGGTGGAGGCCTTGATGCTTTCTACGCCGACTGCCGGTAGCGAGGCGCGCAGAGCGGGCGCGCCTTCGGCGGGCACTGGCGCGGACTCGGCCCGGGCGGCTGAAAAAACGCCCAGCACCGCAGCGCAGAAAAAAAACATGAGGATGTTCTTTCGCATCTCTCTCGCTTTCTTCCGTTGAGGCTGTTTAGTGGGATTTGGGGTGGACTATGGACCCTGAGAGCTCCAGTTTGTGGAACTTCTCCTTTACGTCCTCAGCGGTCTTCTTGGCGGCAAGCTCGATGGTACGGCCTGCGCTGGTGAGTTTTTGGGTATACTCGACGAAGTTCGCGTTCTTCTTTATCCACTTCTTCGTAAGGTTGTGGCCGTACGTCTTGATGCCGACGTTGAAGAGGTCCAGCTTCAGGGCCCTCTTGGCTATCTGGCCGATGGAGTAGAACTCCTTGGTGGCCATGACCGTCTCGTGCTGAAGCTCGTAGTAGCTCATCAGCTTGGGCTCGAAGACGACGTGGTGCGCGTCGTAGAGCGACCAGTCCTTGGTTATGATGCGGCCCTCCCTGTCCAGGTCCCTGTAGCACTGCGTGCCCGGAAGCGGTGTGAGTATCAGGAACTGCACGGAGTCGAGGTCGTTCTTCTTGGCGAACTTTACGGTCTCGGCTATCGTGTCGGTCGTGTCGAGGTCGGAGCCGAAGACGAACATCCCGTGTATCCTTATGCCCTTCTTGTGGAGGGCCTTTATGCAGGCGGTGATGTCCTCCACCGTCTGCTTCTTGTTGTACGCCTTGAGCGTGGCCGGGTTTACCGACTCGAGCCCGATGTAGACGGTGTGGCAGTTCGACTTCTTCATCAGGTCGAGAAGCTCGGGGTCCTTGGCGATCTCCACCCTTACCTGCGCCGTCCAGTTGGGGGTGAGCTTCTTCTCTATCATCGTGTGAAGGAGCTCTTTGGTCCTTTTCTTGTGGGCGCAGAAGTTGTCGTCGTAGAAGAAGACCCAGTTCTTGTTCTCCCTCCTGATGTTCTCGAGCTCCTCGATGACGCGCTCCTTGTCCCTGAAGCGGTACTTCTGGCCGAACATGCCGGTGACCGAGCAGAAGCTGCAGTCGTAGGGGCATCCCCTCGACGTCATGACCGGGGTGATGGAGAACTTCTTGAGCCCCAGCTCCTCCATGCCGTGTATGAGCTTGAAGTCCGGACACGGCAGGGTGTTTATGTCCTTGCACAGGGATACGTTCCTGTTGTGGTAGACCTTGCCGTCCTTCCTGTACGAAAGCCCGGGGATATCCTCGTAGCCCTTGCCGCTCTCGAGCGCCCTTACGAGGTTCAGGATGTGGTCATCCGCCTCGCCCCTCATCACGAAGTCGCAGACCTCGAGGCCCTCATCGGGCATGTAGGTCACGTGCGGGCCGCCCATGAAGACGGTCTTGCCCGCCTTTTTGAACAGGCGCGCCATCTCGTATGAACGCATCGACGTGGAGGTGATGGTCGACAGCCCTATGATATCTGCCTTCAGGACCTCCTCGAGGTTCATCTCGGCCACGCTTTCGACGAAGCTCTTTACCTCGTAGCCGTTGTTCTTGAGTATGGTTGAAAGAAGCACGGTGCCGAGCCTCGGCAGCGGCATCTTGGTGAAGATGTGAAAATCCGGTGGATTGGCCTCGATGAATACAATTTTTGACATGGGGTTCCCTTGTTTGAAGTTCCCAGTATATTACCTGCATACCTGCCGATATGTCAAGAGAAAACCCTTGCCGCGGCCACCCGCTCCGGCGGCCCGCCTTGCGGCCCATCCGGGCCCTTCAACCTTCAACAGGGTCCATTATAGCCGCGTAACAAGGGGAAAGTATGTGAGTTAAGGCACCTTGGCCCGGCGCCCGGTAGGCCTGGATACGCAGGGCGGGCCGCCCCTCAGGCGAGTACCGCCTTTAGAGCCTTGCCCGTCCTGCTCCGGCGCACCCTGGCCACGCGCTCCGGCGTCCCCGAGGCGACGATCTCGCCCCCCTCCGCCCCGCCGCCGGGGCCGAGGTCGACGATGTGGTCGGCCGTCTTCATGCAGTCGAGGTTATGCTCTATCATGAGGACGGTGCTGCCGGAGTCGACGAGCCTGCCGAGCACGGAGAGGAGCCTCCTGGTGTCGTCCATGTGAAGGCCCGTGGTGGGCTCGTCGAGTATGTAGAGTACGTCGCCCTTCCCGTCCTCCGCAAGCTCGCGGGCTATCTTGAGCCTCTGCGCCTCTCCGCCGGAGAGCGTCGTGGCGCTTTGTCCGAGCCTCAGGTATCCGAGCCCTACCTCCTTGAGCACAGAGAACCTCTTTTGCAGGTTCTCCTCGTGCGGGAAGAAGCGGGACGCGTCGTCGAAGGTCATCTCGAGACAATCGTATATGCTCTTGCCCCGGTACTTCACGTCGAGCACCTGCGCCTTGAACCGCCTGCCGTTGCACGCGTCGCACTTTATGTATACGTCGGGGAGGAAGTACATCTCGAGCCTTTTGACCCCCTCGCCCTTGCACTCCTCGCACCTGCCGCCGGGCACGTTGAAGGAGAAGCTGCCGGGGACAAGCCCCGAGGCCCGCGCCTGCCCGAGCCCGGCGTAGATGCGCCTTATGTAGTCGAAGCCGCCCATGTAGGTCAGCGGGTTGCTGCGCGGGGTCTTGCCGATGGGCCCCTGGTCTATGAGGCGCACGCCGCAGAGGTTCCCGAGCCCATCCATGTACGAGTAGGGCAGGGGTTTTTCCGCCCTCGCGCCGCCCCTTGCCCTGAAGTGCGCGGCCGCCGCGTTGTAGAGCGTGTCCACCACGAGCGTACTCTTGCCGGAGCCGGAGACCCCGGTTACGCACGTGATGGTCCTCAGCGGCACCTTCAGCTCCACCCCCTTGAGGTTGTTGCCCGTGGCGCCACGGAGCGTTATGAACCTGCCGCTGCCGTTGCGCCTCCACCGGGGCACGTGTATGGTCTTCCTGCCGGTGAGGTAGTCTGAGGTGAGCGTGCGCGCCGTGGCAAGGAACTCGTCCCTCGGGCCGGAGTAGACGAGCCTGCCCCCGCGCTCCCCGGCGCCGGGGCCGAGCTCTATTATGTGGTCGGACTCCATTATGATGGTCGGGTCGTGCTCCACGGTGACCACCGTGTTGCCCATTTCGGAGAGCTTCTTTATCTGGCGCGTGAGCATCTCGATATCCACCGGGTGCAGGCCGATGGAAGGCTCGTCGAGTATGTAGAGCACCCCGCAGAGCGAAGAGGCGATCTGGGTCGCCAGCGTCACCCTCTGGGCCTCTCCGCCGGAGAGCGTCCTGGTCAGCCTGTCGAGCGTGATGTAGCCGAGGCCGACCTGGCGCAGGAAGTCGAGCTTTGCGCAGAGCTGCTTCATAAGCTCCCGGGAGACCTCCTTCTCGAAGCGCGTGAGCTTGAGCGTGGAGAAGAACCTGCCGGCCTCCTTTATGGTCATGGAGCTTGCCTCGGCGATGTTCCTGCCGCCGACCGTAACGCAGAGCGCCTCTTTCTTCAGGCGGGTGCCGCCGCAGGCCCTGCAGGGCGTCTGCCCCTTGTACCGTGAAGTGAATACCTTTATGTGGAGCTTGTACTTCCTGGTGTCGAGGTAGCTGAAGAAGGCGTCTATGCCGTCGAAGTCCTTCGTGCCTTCGAAGACGAGCCTCTTCTCGCGCTTCGAGAGCGCCTCGAACGGCCGGGTGAGGTCTATGCCGTACTCCGGAGCGTACCTCTCGAGCTCCTCGTACCACCACCGGTAAGCGGGCTTCGTCCACGGCTCCACCGCCCCCTCTTCGAGCGAGAGGCCCTTGTCAGGCAGTATCTTGTCCGGGTCGTAGTTGAGCAGGTTGCCGAAGCCCTTGCACTCCGGGCACGCCCCCACGGGGTGGTTGAACGAGAGGGAGAGCGGGGTCGGCCTCTGCACCGTGGCGCCGCATTCCTTGCAGAGCAGTGCGCCGGAGAAGCTCTTGACCGTGCCGGCGTCGATGAGCTCCACCCACGCCCTCTGGCCGCCTTCGCGGAAGGCGGTCTCGAGCGAGTCCACGAGCCGCGTCCTCCCGGCTTTTTTTATGACGAGCCTGTCGGCTATGACGCCCAGATGCCCCGGCAGCCCGCCTGTAATCCCCTCTTCCGCGAGGTTTACGACCCGGCCTTCGAGCTTTACGCGGACGAAGCCCTTTTTAAGAAGCTCGTCCGCGAGTTCCGGGGCCTTCTTTCCGTCGGTGGGCAGGTCGAAGCCGACGAGCGCCTTTTCCCCCTCGTGGACCGCGCCAAGCGTGTCGGCAACGGAGGCCGGTGTGTCGGGCGCTACGGGGGAGCCGCACTCCGGGCAGTGGAGAGAGCCTATGCGGGCGAAGAGCAGGCGCAGGTAGTCGTTTATCTCCGTTGCCGTGCCCACGGTGGAGCGGCTGCCGCGCACCGGGTTTTTCTGCTCGACGGCCACCGCCGGGCGGATGTTGTGTATGGCGTCGAGCTCCGGGCGGTCCATGCGCTCGAGGAAGAGGCGGGTGTACGTGGACAGGGACTCGATGAACCTCCACCTGCCCTCGGCGAAGAGCGAGTCGAAGGCGAGCGAGGACTTTCCCGAGCCGCTCGGCCCCACGATGGTGGTTATCCGGTCGTGCGGTATCCTTACGAGCAGGTTCTTCAGGTTGTTCTGCCTGAGCCCCTCGAGCACGAGGAAGGCCTTGTCCCCGGATGCCGGTATCTCGAACGCGCCCGCCGTGGAGCGCGCCTCAGTCTTCTTGGTCATTATCTTCCATATCTTCCATGCCGTTGCGGAGTAAATACCATAACGGTAAATTATAACCTATATCGGGGCCCGATACCAGAACGTTGGTCTTTGCCGGCGGTTTTTTTTCGATGGCGTGGTGCGAAAATTTTTCACGAAGAAAAGATCGTCCCGGCGCGGCGCTTTAATAATCCCTTAATGGCGGCTTGTATATACTGGGAACCGTAAAGAGCGGATTGATAGAGAACCAATATTAAAGAGGAGGGTACAAAATGAACAGGAACGAGATATTCGAGATAGCCGCCCATCTCTCGGTTGTTTTTGTGATAATCGGAACGGTGCTCTTGTCATAAGAGGCGCTGCATGGAGATAGAGGCACGGACGGGGCCCCCTGGAAACAGGGGGCCCCGTCTTGTTGTTGGGTGATTGTAGGATTGAAGGTTTTTTGTCCTTAAAATACACGGGTGATTAGAGCGAGCGGCGCTTTGGGTAGCGGCGGGTGAGCGCGCAGGGGTGGTCCTCAGGGCGCGAAGCGCCCTTAAGCGGGGCGCGCGAGCGGGGAAGAGGGAGCCCAGCTGAGCGAGCCCTAATTACCGAAGCGCCCCGCGTGCAGGGGCGCAAACGGCGTTGAAACCGCGACATACTTTTTTCTCCCCGTAGGGGAGAGCATATACCTTAATAGTCCCAGAGATTCTTCGTCGCCTCCGGCTGCTCAGAATGACAGACCGAGAAGAGATTGCGCGTAGGGAGAAGGTAATAAAATCCCCCTTTTCCAAAGGGGGATTTAGGGGGATTAACGGTAGTCATCTTCCGGGTTGGCGGGTCTTCAGTGCACCGGCGTCCCCACGTCGTGCGGCTCGATGCCGAGGCTGCGCAGCAGCCTCTCGGCCTGCTTGCTCTTGGTGCGGAGCCACCGCTCGTAGATGCGCAGGATGTCCTTCGAGGAGGTAAGCCTGCTCCTCTCGCTCACTTCGGTCAGCACGTCGGCGAAGACGCCGAATTTTACGGCAAGCTCGGTATAGAGGGAGGATATGTGGGCCTTGCGCCCCTGCCTGTGTATGGAGGCCACGGAGTTGTAGCAGGATGTGCCCATGGAGATATAGTAGTCGACGTCAACGGCCTTCCTGGCGAGGCTGTCCGAGAAGAACCCGGAGGTAAAGAGGGAGAGGTCGCCGAGGTGCCTCATCAGCCGCACCTTTACGGCCCGTGTCTCGTTCTGGGCCTTCAGGTACGTGATGGCCAGTGGCTCCGTGGCGAGACGCTCCGAGAGGACGAAGTCGGAGAGAAGGGTGGACAGGTAGAATACGGCCATCTCGTTGGTCTCGACCTTCTGGTGGGCGACCGCCTCTGTGACCAGTTCCTTGAAGTGTTCTATGGGTTTGGTCTTCGTGAGCATGGCAACCTCCCCTGTTTAAAGGTTATCTCCGCCCCTTCCGTCTCCCCCGGCTACGCCCCCCGCCGGGAGGCGGGGTTACAATAGTTATATTAATTATACCCAAAACACCCTTTCACCACAAGCCGTTTTTTTCCGAACCCATGCCCGGAAGATTTTTTCCCTTAAAATACAAGTAATTCAGGTGGTTTGGCACTCCGTCCGATAGAGTGCCAAAAATCGCTTGACAAACCAAAAAGCGGGACATATATTTAGTTTACAAAAGGCGGACTGCCGCCGGAACATCTCGGACACCTTTCATATCGTCACAAACAAACCGCACATTAAGGAGGAAAAGAGGGAATGATGAAGATCAAACCGCTTCATGACCGTGTAATCGTAAAAAGGCTTGCCGAGGAAGAGAAGACCAGGGGCGGGCTTTACATACCCGAGTCGGCCAAGGAGACCCCTGCCGAGGGCAAGGTCGTGGCCGTAGGGCCCGGCAAGCGAGAGGACGGCAAGTGCACGCCGCTGGACGTCAAGGTCAACGACCGGATAATATTCAGCAAGTACGCCGGCACGGAAGTAAAGCTCGAGGGCGAGGAGCTCCTCATCATGAGGGAAGAGGACATCCTCGGCATAGTGCAGAAGTAAGGACCGGAACCTTAAAATAAAACTTTCAGGAGGAGATTCAATATGTCATCGAAAGAACTGCTGTTCAGCCAGAATGCCAGGAGCGCCATATTAAAGGGCGTCAACACGCTGGCCGACGCCGTGAAGGTAACCCTCGGGCCGAGGGGAAGGAACGTCGTCATAGAGAAGAGCTTCGGCTCCCCGACCATCACCAAGGACGGCGTCTCCGTCGCCAAGGAGATAGAGCTCGAGAACAAGTTCGAGAACATGGGCGCGCAGATGGTCAAGGAGGTCGCCAGCAAGACCTCCGACGTGGCCGGGGACGGCACCACCACCGCCACCG
>JBHHYT010000067.1:0-13578 GCA_046757705.1 Thermodesulfobacteriota bacterium | reverse complement strand
GCAACCGAGGGTGCTCGCAATGACACGCTAAACCGCGCCGCCTTCTCCCTAGGCACTCTTGTGGCAGGAGGAGAGCTTGATAAGCGCCCGGTTGAGGTGGCCCTCCTATCAGCGGCAATATCCATCGGACTGACCGAGTTCGAAGCACGCGCCACGATAAAAAGCGGCATGGAAGCGGGTGCACTGGAGCCGAGGACGGCCCCAAAGGGATATATCGGTACCGAGCAGGCCTCGACCACTGTCTCAGTAATCGACAGACCCAAAAAGGATTGTACCGACCCGGTGCCGCTCCCGGACGAACTCACCCCGGTGGCGACTTTCGACCTGGACCTCCTCCCGGAGGCCATAAGGCCCTGGGTGGAAGATATAGCCGAACGCCTACAATGTCCCCCCGATTACGTCGCCGCAGGGGCAATGACTTCCCTGGCGGCTGTCCTAGGGCGCAAGATAGGGATACGACCCCAGGCGCGGACAGACTGGACTGTAACACCAAACTTGTGGGGCCTGGTAGTGGGGCGGCCCGGTGTACTCAAAAGCCCAGCCCTTGAGGCGGCTCTGGCCCCCATAAAGAGGCTCGCGGCCAAGAGCGCGGAGAGGCACGCCGAGGACATGGCCGAGTACGAGGGCGAGGCCCTTGCGGCCAAGCTCCGAGCCGAAGCGGCGGAGAAAGCTGCCCGGAAAAAGTTGAAAGAAGACCCGGACGCGGACCTTTCGGCAGTTTTGACAGTACCCAAGGTGTACATCCCCACGCAAAAAAGATACATAGCGAGCGACTCAACCCCGGAGGCATTGGGAGAACTCTTAAGACAAAACCCCGACGGCCTCCTCGTCTATCGTGATGAGCTGGTCTCCCTTCTCAAGGGGCTCGATCGAGAGGACCGAGCCGAAGGGCGGGGGTTCTACCTTACCGCTTGGAACGGGGATAGCTGCTATACCTTTGACAGGATAGGGCGGGGCTTCAATTTGCATATACCTGCAGTCTGCTTATCCATACTGGGTAGTACGCAACCCGGACGGCTATCGGAATATATCGGCCATGCCGTGCGAGGCGGGGCTGGTGATGATGGGCTTGTACAACGGTTTGGCCTCCTTGTATGGCCCGATACCTCCGGCACATGGAAGGATGTAGACAGGGTGCCTGATAGCGAGGCGAAGAACCGGGCCTTTCAGGTTTACGAGCGTTTGGACAATCTCGACCCCGCCTCCATAGGAGCGGAGCAGGACAAGGACTTTAACGGCGAACCTGAAGGGATACCCTACCTGCGGTTGTCCCCTGGGGGGATTGAGGTCTTTCAGGAATGGCGGTCTGGCCTTGAAGTGAAACTGAGGAGCGGCGACCTCCACCCGGCCTTAGAGAGCCATCTGGCTAAGTACAGGAAGCTGGTGTCCGCCGTGGCCCTCCTCTCACACCTGGCCGACGGAGGCACTGGGCCCGTGACCGAACCCTCCGTGGTGCGCGCCCTTGCATGGGCAGAATATCTTGAGACACACGCAAGACGTGCTTACGCATCGATAACTCAATCAGAGGTGACGGCGGCCAAAGCTATACTGCGGAAGATATCCCACGGCGACCTTGCCACTACTTTCACGGCAAGAGACATTCAGCGGAAAGGGTGGGCCGGTCTCACCGAGCGCCGTCAGGTAAAAGCTGCCCTTGATATGCTGAGCGATTTCGGATGGATCGAGGAGGAGATGATAGAAACCGGAGGCAGGCCTAAGACCATTTACTATTACAGAGGAGAAAAGCGGTGAAGTATTTAACTCGACTTAAAATGCTAAAAACGGCCACCTACGCTACTGACAAAACCGACAATAATCCAGAAAACTACAGAAAAAGACAAGGTAAGGAACCGACAAAACCAGCAGAAGGTCCTTTTGGCCCTTTTGTCAGTACCGAAGGTAGGCATAATTCCGAAAACGCACCATCCCCCTTTCTCGACCCGGACGGCTCCGTGGTGGTCCCCTTCGGATGCAACAGGCGCTACCACTGGTGGGCAGGCGGGCAGACTCTAGAAGCAACTTACAGGGAGTTAAAAAATCCGGGAGGATAGTCAAATGGCATTAATCAAGGGGCAGCGCGAATACGAGAGATTCCAGGCAGGTTCAAGGTTGACCCGGAAAGAGGCGATCCTGGCCCAGTGCTACATATGTAATAACTGTAAAGAAGGGGGTGAGGACTGTATGGGCGAAAGCAATTGTCCGCTTTATTCTTTTTTCCCATACAGAGACAACAAGAAACGCTCCTGAAGAAGGCATTTTTTCAGGGTTTAACGGGGCGATACTCCGCGAAAAAGACCTACGACGGTTAAAGATAAGGGCTGGACATATGTCGTCCATAATAGGGGTTTGAAAACACGGTTTTTGTAAAGGTGGTCCGGTGCTGAAGGCGGAGCTGAACATAGATACGGAAGCGCTCATTGAGGAGATCGTCCAGAGAGTCGTTGAGACCTTGAGGGTATCCGAAACCGGCAATGCTGCCGGAGACAGTCTTCTCACGGTCGAAGAACTCTGCGAATACCTCCACGTCAAGAGGGGCTGGGTGTACCAGCAGGTCCACTCCGAGGCCATCCCCTTCCTGAAGGCAGGGAACAAGCTCCTCTTTCGCAGGTCCGAGATAGACGAGTACCTCGCCAAGGACAGAAAAAAGCCGTTTTGACCTTCGGGTTGTGAACCCGAGGGTCGACAGAAAAGCGCTGAGAAAACAACCCTATAGAGAGGCCTTCTAACATTTTTCTAACAAAACTTTTCATTGCCGTAAGGCTCAAAGACGCGTAAAATATCCCCCAACACGTCAAGGAGGTAATAAACATGAACAAGATATACATACCCTCTAGAGGCCCGGAGGACTGGCAACAGTTCCTTGCCGAGCCGGAAAAGCAATGGAAGAAGGGGTACTCCGCCAAAGCGCTGGCATACTGCTGGGAAGAAGCTGATGGCTTCCCGGTTTGCGTGAAGAGGATCTTCGATGAATCTGGCTTCCCTCTTTTCAAAGGCTTGGAGCTTCTATTCGCCTTCCCGGAACATCAGGTGCCACTACCTGGTGGCAGTCGGCCCTCACAGACCGACCTATTTGTGATCGCACGGTATTCAGATGAACTGGTCTCCATCGCCGTTGAAGGAAAGGTAAAAGAGCCCTTCGGCCCCTCGGTTGGAGAATGGATCAGCAACAGCTCCGCCGGAAAGGAACGGAGGCTTGCCTTTCTCTGCGAGCAACTCGGCCTTGAATCGGACGCCATCAAAAGTATACGTTATCAGTTACTACACCGCACAGTGTCGGCTATCCTTAAAGCAAGGGACCTCAACGCCTCCACTGCCGTCATGCTCGTCCACTCTTTCTGTCAGGATCATACCTGGTTCGAGGACTACCAGACCTTTCTCAAGCTTTTCGGCAAGGAGGGGCAACTGAACAGCATCGATCATGTTGGCCAAAGACAAGGAGTGGACCTGTACTTCGCATGGGTAACAGGTGAAGCAAAATATTTGAACGCTTGACATCAATAGACAGTTGTCTATACTAAATAATGAAAATACTATTTAGAGGAAAACGGCTGAAAGCAATAAGGGAGAACCGGGGGCTAACGCAGGGACAGCTTGCGAAGCTAACGGGCTTGCACATTACCACCATCGGCAACTACGAGATCGACCGTAGGGAGCCCAAGGCCACTCAGCTGAAACTACTCGCCGACGCCTTGGCTGTGTCGATGGAGGAGTTCTTTGAAGACCATAAAAAGGAGGTGACAAGAAAAAACAAAACCAAGAAAGGAGGAAAATCAGTATGAAAGGAACCGTAGTTAAGAAAGGCCCGTCCTGGTACTGCGTATACCGGTTTGGCGGCAAGCAAAAGTGGAAGAAAGGGGGCGGCACCAAGAGGAAGGCCGAGAAAGTCCTTGCGGAGATAGTCAACGACGTCCACAGCGGCACGTACAGAGAACTCAAAGAGATAGGTTTCCAAGACTTCTCGAAGCTCTGGCTTGAAACCTACGCAAGGACCAAGTGCAAGGCCTCAACTCTCAGATCCTATGAGGACATCATGGAGGGACACCTCGTGCCGTACTTCGGGAATATCCCACTGACAGGCATCACACCGCACTCAGTACAGAAATATGTGTCAAGGAAGCTCTCCGAAAAAAAGAAAGACAAGGATGGTAAGACGGTGGCGAAGTTCTCTACCAAGACCATCTGCAACCACCTTGTCCCCTTGAAGGAGATGTTCAAGCATGCGGTTCGCTGGGGATACCTCAGGGAGAACCCGGCCATGTACGTGGAAAAGCCGCGAGTAGAAAAGGAGGACATGGACTTCCTCACCCCTGAAGAGATCCGTCTCTTTCTGGGGAAGGTAAGCCCCAAATTCTACCCCCTCTTCTTTACGGCCATCCTTACCGGGCTCAGAAGAGGTGAGCTGCTGGCACTCCAGTGGGGGGATGTTGACTTCGCCAACGGCATCATCCATGTAAGGCGTTCCCTCTATAGGGGAAGCTTCGTGTCCCCCAAGTCCAAGAGGTCGGTCAGGAAGGTAGTCATGACGCCGAACCTTGCAGGTGTCCTCAAGAAACATAAGCTGGAAAGTCCCGGTAATGGGCTTGACCTCATCTTTTCCAATGGAGAAGGCAAGCCCCTGGACCCGGACAACCTCATAAGGAGGGAGTTCCTACCGGCCTTGAGAAGGGCGGGGCTCAGAAAGGTCAGGTTTCACGACCTGAGGCATACCTTCGCTACGCTTCTCATCTCACAGGGAGAAAATGTGAAGTTCATCCAGACCCAGCTTGGCCATGCTTCGGTGCAAACCACGCTGGACAGGTATAGACATCTCCTCCCTGAGACACACCACGAAGCAGGACTTAGGCTCGACGAAACACTTGCCATTAAAGGCCATTCTGACAATTTTGTTAGAAAAGTGTTAGAAAATGACCCTTCTGCCAATAAAAAAGGGGCCACGCAATCGCGTAACCCCTTGATTAATTTGGTAGCGGGGACAGGATTTGAACCTGCGACCTTCGGGTTATGAGCCCGACGAGCTACCGGACTGCTCCACCCCGCAGCAGACTCTCTCGTCAAAAAAATATATTAACAGAGGTGCATAAGGCTTGTCAACCTCCGTCTGAAAAATATCGGAAAAAGGAGGCTCTGGCCTCCGGGCGGGACATATCCGCCCCTTTAAGCCCCGGTTCCCGGACGCACCATGCCTTTACGCGATTCGGTAAAAACCCGGCTGGCGGGCATACCCGTCCTACATCTTTACCGGCGCGCCCACCCCGAGCAGGCGCAAGCCCGAGGCCACCACCGTGGCTATGGCCTTGCACAGCAGGAGCCGCGCCGTGGTCAGCCCCGGGTCGTCGGTCACGACCCTGTTGCGGTTGTAGTACGGGTGGAACATCCCGGCAAGCTCCATCAGGTAGAAGGTCACCCTGTGCGGCTCCATGGCCGCGGCGCTCTTGCTCACGACCTCCTCGAACATGCCGAGTTTGCTTATGATCTCGATCTCCTCGCGCAGCTCCAGTTTTTCCAATACCTCCGGGCCGCACTCAGCGGGAAGCTCCGCCCCCTTCTGCGCGGCGAACTCGATGATGGAGTTTATCCGGGCGTGGCAGTACTGCACGTAGTAGACCGGGTTTTCAGGGGCCTGGCTCTTTGCAAGCTCGAGGTCGAAGTCGAGGTGCGCGTCGCTGCGGCGCATGAGGAAAAAGAACCTGCACG
Organism: Thermodesulfobacteriota bacterium; assembly: GCA_046757705.1. Taxonomy (GTDB): domain Bacteria; phylum Desulfobacterota; class GWC2-55-46; order GWC2-55-46; family GWC2-55-46; genus JBHHYT01. The sequence goes on along the minus strand of JBHHYT010000067.1, from coordinate 7,884 downwards.
CGTCGCACCCGACCTCGTCCATCACCTGCCGCAGCGTCACGAACTCCCCCTCCCGCTTGCCCATCGCCACGGGCACGCCGCCCCGCAGAAGGGCCACGAGCTGGATGAAGATGATATTCAGCTTGCGCTCGTCGTAACCGAGCGCCTTTATAAGCGCCCTTATCCTGCCCTCGTACCCGTGGTGGTCGGCGCCCCATACGTCCACTATGGTGTCGAAACCACGCTCTATCTTCTCCCTGTGATAAGCGATGTCGGAGGCGAAGTACGTCATGGCGCCGTCCGCCTTTATGAGCACGCGGTCCTTGTCGTCGCCGAACTCCGTCGTCCTGAACCAGAGCGCCCCCTCGGACTCGTAGATATGGCCGAGCTTTTTAAGCTCCTCTATCGTCGTGCCGACGAGCCCCTTCTCATGCAGGCTCTTCTCGCTGTACCAGTTGTCAAACTCCACGCCGAAGTCCTTGAGGTCCCCCTCGATGCGCTTCAAGAGCCTGCCTCCTGCGAACCCGGAGAAGACCGGCACCGCCTCCTCTTCGGGCGTGTCCTTGTACGCAGTGCCGTGCTCGTCGAGGAACTCTTGCGCCACGTCCTTTATGTACGCGCCCTTGTACGCCTCCTGCGGCATCTCGATGGAGACGCCGAGGAGTTCGAGGTAGCGGAGGTAGACGGACCTGCCGAGCACGAATATCTGACGGCCCACGTCGTTTATGTAGAACTCCCTCGTCACATCGTACCCGGCGGCATCGAGCACCCTCGCAAGAGAGTCCCCCACGGCCGCGCCCCTGCCGTGGCCTATGTGCAGGGGCCCGGTGGGGTTGGCGCTTACGAACTCCACCTGTACCTTGCGGCCCGCCCCGTCATCGACGCGGCCGAACCGGTCGCCCCTCTTGAGTATCTCCGCGAGTACCGAGTACCAGTAAGCCTTCTCGAGGAATATGTTTATGAAGCCCGGGCCCGCGACCTCGCACTTGACGACGTTCGCCAGGCCCCTTATCTTCCCGGCTATGGCGGAGGCGACCTCCCTCGGCGGCCTTTTCTCGATGGGCGCGAGCAGCATGGCGACGTTCGTCGAAAAATCCCCGAACTCCTCCTTCTTCGGCTTCTCTATGACGATATCCGGCAGCTGTGCCGTCTTTATAAGGCCGTCCCCGCGCGCAAGCTCGAGAGCCTCTCTTACTATGTTCAGTGCCCCTACCCTCATTCGAGTATCTCCTTGTACTCCCCGGGCCGCCTGTCCTTCAAAAAGACCCATTCGTTCCGTGTGCTCGACACCTCTCCAAGCTCCATGTCCGCGAGCACCACGCCTTCGGACGGGCCGCTCGGTTTCTCCACGAACTCTCCGTCGGGCCTCGCGCAGAAGCTCCGCCCGTAGAATGTCTGCTTCTCCTCCTTGCCGACGCGGTTGACCCTCATCACGAATATCCCGTTGGCGTGCGCCGCGGCGCATATCGCCCGCTCCCACTTCCTCCGGGAGTGCTCGAAGGCCGAGGCCGTCGGTGCGAATACCACCTCCGCCCCCTTCAGGGCGAGTATCCTGAACCCCTCCGGGAAGAAGACGTCCCAGCAGAGCTGGACGCCGATGGTGGCGAACGGGGTCTCAAAGACCGGAAAGCCGAGGTCGCCGGGCGCGAAGTACGCCTTCTCCTCCCATAGCGGGAGCTGCGGGACGTGCACCTTACGGTACTTGCCGATTATCCCGCCGTCCGGGCCGATTACGAACGCGGTGTTGAAAAAGGCGTCCCCGTCCCGCTCGAAGACTGGCGCTATGAGCACCACCCCGTGCCTTGCCGCCCTCTCGCGGAGCATGGTCACCGACGGGCCGTCCTCCCTCTCCGCAAGCGAGAGGTTGGCCTTGTCTATGGACCTCGGGAACCAGCGCAGGTCAAAGAGCTGCGGCAGGGCTATTATCCGCGCCTCCTGCAGGGCGGCAAGCTCTATGAGCATGCCGGCCTTGGCGCGGTTCTTCTCCCTGTCATCGCCGGCGGCGAGCTGGATGCCCGCCACCTTCAAAACTCTGTCTCTTTTCATGCTGAACCTCTGAATAATCCGTCCCTGAACCTTTTCAGCGCTCCAGTCTCCGCCTGAGGCGCAACCCATCTTTTGTGTTTTTGGTGCCCCACAGCTTGCGGCGGAATAGTCTGTAATTCAGGGACGAAAAAGAAAGATGCGACCTTTCTTTTTCTCACACCTCCAATGGCGTGCAGACATTGAAAATAGCGGCACATCCATCTGCCGCGGCGGGTCTGCCTTCTCCGTGTTTTCCGTAAAGGAAGCGGCCTGAAAACGGCCTGGTTGCCATGGGCGGGCCTAACGCGGGTCGCCTATCTTGTATACAATCTCGTTCTTCCCTATCATGCCGAGCTCCTTCCTCGCAATGAACCCTATGTAGCGTTTGTCGGTCTTGAGGAGCCGTATATCCCGCTCCAGGGTCGCGTTCTCCTTCTCGAGCGCCCTGTTGTAGCTTATGATGCCGTCGCGCTCACGCTTGAGCTTATAGACGTCGAGCAGGCCCTTGTCGCCGAAGACCGCGAAACCGGCTATCAGGAAGACCACAGCGAGGAAGACATATTTTTTCCGCCAGCCAGCCTTTTTCATCCCGTGCCCCGGCCAATAGAAGGAAGGAAGCTTTCGCGCGGCCCCGCGCCGAATGCCGGTTACGGACGGCGCGGCGCAAACCGTATAGATGCCAACCGGCCCGGCTTTCGGGCCGTTGAAATAAAATCCTTTAACTGTAGAGAGTTATCAGAGTAGCCCCTAAAAGTCAAGGTTTGTAAGCCCCGCTGGACGCCTTGGCCGGCGCTTGTGCCGGCCGGGGCCGGACTTCTATTAAAAAAAGGTTTAATGGAGATTAAAACACCATCATCGGTGTGAAAAAAGTTGACTTCGCGGACTTTGTTGTTATTATATCCCTACGCAGAATCCGGCCATTCACAAGAGGGAGACCGCCATGCATAAGCTCATCTGCCCGAGATGTGAAAACCAGCTCTTCACCGCCGCCAAAGACTCCGACATGCCGTGCCCGGAATGCGGTTTCATCGTAAACTCCTTGGAGGAGCGCCGGGGCAGGGACAGGGCAAACGCCCGGAAGGTATGCGACATACTCAAGGGCGACGTCAAGATACCGGCAAAGGCCGTGGACATCTCCGAGCACGGCCTCGGCATAAAGCTCATGGGGTACCTCCCCTTCGAGCAGAACGAGACGGTACGCATCTCGCTCGACGGCGACGGTGAGAAAAAGGCGCGCGTGGTGTGGACGAAGAAGTTCTACGGCATATCCCGCGCGGGACTTATGTTCTGCTGAAAATTAAAGTTCGAGTTTAATCGAAAAAGCCAGGGGGCCCCGCTCGCCGGGCTTTTTTATTGCCCGCGTCCCGGCAGACGCCCCCCTCAACCCGCAGCCCCCCGTCCATCCCCGCCCCGAGGCCAGCTCCTACGGGGTTTGTTAATCCCTGCCGGGGCCAGAAAACTGCGAAAAACTCTTTTAATCCTGCCTCTTTTTATGTATCATAACCAGCGATTGCGGACTCGGGGACACTACAGCCAAAAACACCAGAGGGCTTATGGAAGAACGGAAAAATCAGGGCGTTTTCAGCTGCCAGATGCTCAGGGAGGCCCTCGGCAAAAAGCAGATACACGCGAGAGCGAAGGTGGCGGATTCTCAGGTACAGCCCGCGAGCCTCGACCTGCGCCTCGGGAAGAAGGCGTACCGGCTGGTCTCCAGCTTCCTGCCGGAGAAGAGCGACGTGGTGGAGAAGCTCTACACCCCCGACATCTACGGCTCCGACCTGGTCATGTACGAGCAGGACATCAGCCACGGAGGCATACTCGAGAAGGGCCACGTCTACCTCATCCCGCTCATGGAGGAGCTCGACCTGCCGGCGGACGTGCACGGCAGGGCGAACCCCAAGTCCACCACAGGCAGGCTCGACATATTCGCGCGCGTGCTTACCGACCGCAGCTCGCGCTTCGACGACATCGCCTGCGGATACAAGGGCAAGCTCTTCCTCGAGGTCATGCCGAGGTCCTTCACCATAAAGGTGAAGCAGGGGCTCTCGCTCGTGCAGCTGCGCCTGATGAGCGGGGAGTGCGTCCTCTCGGACTCGCGCCTCAAGACGCTCAACAGGTCTTCGCGCCTGCTCTACGACGGGGACGACCACCTCGGCCCCGGGGACGTGAATATATCCAGGGGCCTGTTCATGAGCGTAGACCTCGGCGGGGACAAGGCAACCGGCTTCGTCGGCTACAAGTCCAAGAAGAACAGCCACGTGGTCGACCTCACGAAGAGGGACCACTACAACATAACTGACTTCTGGGACCCGATACCCGCCAACAGCAAGGGCACCCTGATACTCGAGCCCGAGGAGTTCTACATACTCGCCTCGAAGGAGAAGATACGCGTACCACCGCGCTACGCCGCCGAGATGGTCGCCTTCGAGGCTGGAAGCGGGGAGCTGCGCACCCATTACGCCGGCTTCTTCGACCCCGGCTTCGGCTTCGGCCAGCACGGGGAGGTGAAGGGCACCAAGGCCGTACTCGAGGTTCGCGCCCACGACGTCCCGTTCATGATCGCCCACGGCCAGACCTTCTGCAAGCTCTTCTTCGAGCGGATGAGCGAGCTTCCGGAGAAGGTCTACGGCCCGAAGATAGGCTCTTCGTACCAGTACCAGGGCATCACCCTCAGCAAGCAGTTCAAGAAGCTTTAGCCCCTGCGTTGCGCGCCGCCGGAGTAGACCGGGACATCGGCATTCTGGAACGGGGCGTGCCTTGACGGGCCGCCGTAACACGAAAACAGAATAAGGACCTTATGGCCAACGCCTCGCGCACCGGAGAAAAAGGAAAAGGTCTCGGGCATGAGATCCTGGGCATAGCCCTGCTCGCGCTCGCCCTTTACGTGGCCGTAAGCGTCTTCTCCTGGCCAGGCGGCGCCGAGTGGGGCGGGGTAGCCGGACAATACATCTCAGGCGCCGCCTTCGCGGCGATCGGGTACACCGCCTACATCCTCCCCCTGTTCCTGTTCGTAATAGGCTTCAAGCTCCTGCTAAGACGCGCGCTGACCATAAGCACGGCGGCGCCGGTGAGCATCGGGGTCTTCATGGTGGCGGCCTCGGGCCTGATGGCCCATGTCACGGGCGACGGTGTCGCCGGCGGCGCGATGGGCCAGGCCATAACGGTTATGCTCGGCAGATACACGGGCAGGACGGGCACCCTCGTCGTGCTCGTCGCCCTCATCGTCGTCTCCGTGCTCGCGTTCTCCGGCATATCGAAGAAGAGGCGCGCGCCGAAGCAGGCCGCCGTCCCCTCCCCCCCGGCAGGGGACGGGCATCACGGCGGCTCTCGGGGCTACGGCGGGGAAGAAGACGTCAACGACGAAGACCACGCTCTCTAAGGCACGACATGGCTAAGAAGAAGACCGACAACAAGGGCACGGCCACGCGCATGGGGCTCAAGCAGGAGATGGCAGGCATATTCCTCCTTGCGGTGGCCCTATACATAGGCGTAAGCCTGTACTCGAACGACTACGCCTCGAACTGGGGCGGCGTGGTGGGGGTATACCTCTCAGGCGCGCTGCTCTTCGCCATCGGGTACATCTCCTACGCCTTCCCGTTCCTGCTCGCTATAATATCCTTCGAGCTGCTGCTGCGCCGGATATTCAGGTTCAGGCCGGCTGTGCCGCTATGCTTCGGGGTCTTTACCGTGGCCGCCAGCGCCCTTGCCGGGGAGTTCTCCGCCACGGAGAAGGCCGGGGGCGTCATAGGCACGTACCTGCACCACTACCTCTCGAACTACCTCGGCTCCACCGGCGCCGTCATAATACTCTCGGCCATAGCACTGATCTCGATACTCGTGGCGACGAACATATCCTTCGTACAGACCGGGATGAAGGCCGCCCCGGCCGTGGGCGGGCTCGTAAAGTCCGTCGCCGCCGGGCTCATAGGCCTCGCTCGCAGGAAGGAAGAGCCGGAGCAAGCCCCCCTGACAAGGCAGGAAAAGAAGGAGGCCAGAAGGGAACGGGCAAGGCAGGAGAGGCCCCCGGCCACCCCTGCCATCGTCGGCCCGAAGATACACAACCGCAAACCGCCCCCCCCATGCCGAAGGGGAGCCGAAGGAGGACCTCGAGTTCACGACCCCAACGGGGACCTTCACCCTCCCCCCCTTGAGCCTGCTCGACATGGTGCCCAAGAAGAACGAGACCTTCGACGACAAGGAGCTCGTGGCGAACTCCCAGGTGCTCGAGAAGAAGCTGAGGGACTTCAGCATCGAGGGCAAGGTGCTCGAGGTAAGGCCCGGGCCCGTGGTGACCATGTACGAGTTCGAGCCCGCGCCGGGCGTAAAGGTCGGGCGCATCACGAACCTGGCGAACGACCTCGCGCTGGCCCTCAAGGCCATGAGCATAAGGATAATCGCCCCGATACCGGGCAAATCCGTCGTCGGCATAGAGGTACCCAACCACTCCAAGGAGATGATACTGCTGCGCGAGATGCTCGAAGGGGCCGCGTTCTCGCGCTCGCGCTCGCGCCTCTCGCTCGCCCTCGGCAAGGACATCTCAGGGGCCCCCTACATAGCCGACCTCGCCCGCATGCCCCACCTGCTCGTGGCAGGGGCCACGGGCACCGGCAAGAGCGTCTCTGTAAACGCCATGATACTGAGCATACTCTTCAAGGCCACGCCCGAGGACGTGCGCTTCCTGATGGTCGACCCGAAGATGCTCGAGCTCTCCGCCTACGAGGGCATACCGCACCTGATCACCCCCGTAATAACCGACCCCAAGAAGGCCGCAGGGGCATTGAAGTCGATCGTCAACGAGATGGGGCGCAGGTACAAGCTGCTGGCGGAGAAGGGCGCGAAGAACATAGACCAGTTCAACCGCCTCGTCGAGGACGGCAAGGCGGGAGCCAACGACAAGGGCGAGGAGCACAAGAAACTGCCCCTCATAGTGGTCATAATAGACGAGCTGGCCGACCTGATGATGACCTCCGGCAAAGAGGTGGAGGAGTGCCTCGTGAGGCTCTCGCAGATGGCGCGCGCCTCCGGCATACACCTGCTGATAGCCACGCAGAGGCCGTCCGTGGACGTCGTGACCGGACTTATAAAGACCAACTTCCCGGCGCGCATCGCCTTCCAGCTCCCCTCGCGCACCGACTCGCGCACCGTGCTCGACGTGGGCGGCGCGGAGACGCTGCTCGGAGAAGGCGACATGCTCTTCCTCCCCCCGGCCACCTCCAAGCTCCAGAGGATACACGGCGTCTTCGTATCCGAGGAGGAGATAGGGAAGGTCACCGACTTCTGGAAGAAACAGGGCAGCCCGCTCTATGATAATGTTATAATCGAGGAGACGGAGAGACAGAACAGCCTCGTGGACGAGGACGCCGAGCTCGGCGAGGAGTTCCTGCGCAGGTACGACGAGGCCGTGGCAATGGCCGCGGAGCTCGAGATGATATCGACCTCGTACATACAGCGCAGGTTCAGGATAGGCTACAACACGGCGGCCAGGATAATCGAGAAGATGGAGAAAGAGGGCGTCGTCGGCCCATCCCAGGGCAGCCGCCCCAGAGAGGTGCTCCTGAGAAGGGGCGTATGAAGGGGGCTCGCCGCCTTCAGAAGGCAGAAGGAGACAGACCCATGACACGACTCGCCATAAGGCCGCTCGCGGTCTTCTTATTCGCCGCCTTGCTCCTCTCCCCGTTCGCACTGCCGCGCGCGGCGGACGCCGGCGAGACGGGCGCGGTAATCGAGAAGCTGCAGCGCAACTACGGGCGCATAAGAACCATCGAGGCGTCCTTCACGCAGGTCTTCCGCTCCGCCGCCATGGGAACGGAACAGACCTCTACCGGCAAGGTCTACCTGAAAAAACCGGGCAAGATGCGGTGGGACTACAGGGAGCCGGTC
>JBHHYT010000066.1:0-13673 GCA_046757705.1 Thermodesulfobacteriota bacterium | reverse complement strand
GACGTCGCCCTTCCTGCCGAGCGCCCTTACCTGCTTGGAGAATACCTGGTCGAAGGAGTAGTCGTTGCCGATACTCGTAAGGTCGGAGGTGTCGGTGGTGAGCGCGAGCGCGGGCAGGGGCGGCCTCTCTATCTCGAACCTGTTGATGAACTCCGCGGCTATGTGCTGGGAGTCGGCGGCCGAGCCCCCGTTGCCCACGAGCATGAGCTTGCCGCCGGCCTTGAAGGACCTGACGACCATCTCCGCGAACTTCACGATGAGAGCGGAGTTCTCCTTCGTGAAGAAACGCTCCTTCGCCTCGATGCCGTCCCGGAAAGACTTTAATACTATCTCTTCCATGCCTTTACTGCTCCATTGTTTTACGGATTAGAGGTGGGAAAATCAGGAGTGATGATATCTTCTGTAAAAAACGGTGTCAAGGACTTTCGCCCCCTCCCACCGCCCCATCGCCTCCCCCTGTACGGTAAAAGAGGCGGTGCCGGCAAAGGATGGGCCGGCCCGCCTCTTTTTACAACCGAAAACTTCCAATATGGGCCGCTGGGACCATGCGGTCGGCAGTCTTAAAAGGCTCCGCCGGAAGATTGCGCTCAGTCTGGCGACATGTTCCTTCTAATTGCTGATTGCCATGCGCAGGACCATGCGGTCGGCGGTTTTAAAAACACTCTGCCGGAAGATTGCGCTCAGTCAGGCAACCAGTTACTTCTAATTGCCGTGCGCAGGACTCAGATGAGGAACCTGCCGTTTTTCTGTATCATCTTACCGTCGAGGTAGAGGGCCCCGCCCTTGCGCAGGTCCTTTATCATATCCCAGTGTATGGCCGAGACGTTCTTGCCGCCGGCATCCTCGTAGGACCTTCCCACGGCGAGGTGCACGGTGCCGCCTATCTTCTCATCGAAGAGTATGTCGCTGGTGAACTTCTTTATGCCGTAGTTGACCCCGATGCCGAGCTCCCCGAGGTAGCGTCCGCCCTTGTCGGTATCGAGCATGGTTATGAGGAAGTCCTCGTTCTTCTCGGCGCTCGCGTCGACGACCTTGCCCGCCTTGAACTTGAGCCTTATGCCGAGCACCTCCCTGCCCTGGTATATGGCGGGCATCTCGTAGTATATATACCCCTCGGCGGAGTCCTCCACCGGCGAGAGGAAGACCTCGCCGTCGGGCATGTTGCGGTCGCCGTAGCAGGGTATGCCCTTCCTGCCCTTTATGCTCATCTTCAGGTCCGTCTCCCTGCCGACGATGTGCACCTCTTTTGCCTTGTCGAGCGCCCTTTTAAGGACCATCTCCTTTTTCTTCACGGCCTTCCAGTCGATGTTGGTCGCGCCGTAGACGAACGCCTCGTACTCCTCGAGGCTCATCTCCGCCTCCTGCGCCAGCGCGTTGGTGGGGAAGTTGCAGAGTATCCAGCGCTTTTTGCCTACTATCTCCTCGCTGATGGGGCGCAGCACCTTGCTCCTTGCGCTTATTACCCTGGGGTCGATGTTCGAGAGCGCCTTCTTGTTCGCCGAGGCGCGGATGTTCACGAAGCAGTCGATGTTCTTCGCCTCATGCATGCGCGTCTCCGGGAAGTCCGCGACCTGCGCCTTCGAGGCGTTCTTGAAGAAGATGTTTATCGTCTCCTCGAAGCCGATGTTGGTAAGCGGGTGCCCCCCGGCCTTCAATACCTCCCTGTAGACCTCGAGGACGAGCGGCTTGGCAAGCTCGGTCGATGAGCTTATCAGTACCCTGTCCCCCTTCTTCACGCCCAGCGAATGGTTCACCAGTATCGAAGCAAGCTTTGCAACACGCGCGTCTGCCATCTGACCCTCCCTTAAAATTTTTTCAGCGGGTCCATCCCCCGCCCCTTACAAAAACCCCGTTGCCGAACCGCCCCGGTACATATCGCCCTGGCGCGCGCCGCGTTCCCTCATAAGCCCGATGACGCGCTCGGCGATGATGAACTTGTTCGCCCCCCACCGGGGGGCGACGAGGTACCTGTCGGGCACGTCGCCCGAGAGGCGGTGGATGACGGAGGCAGGCGGCAGACGGAGCAGGCATTCTACCACGAAGCGGGCGTAATCTTCAAGGCCGGGCAGTACAAACGCGCCGCGCTCGTACTGGCGTTCGAGCTCCGTGGACCTTATGACCTGCATCTGGTGGAACTTCACGCCCCACACGCCGAGGCGCGCGAGGAACTCCGCCGTGCCTATGACATCGTCGGCGCCCTCACCGGGCAGCCCTATTATCATGTGGGCGCATACGTCTATCCCCCTGTGGCGCGCCCTTTCCACGGCGTGCGCGAACTCGGCCGCTGTGTGCCCCCTGTTCACGCGCGCAAGGGTAGCGTCGTTGGAGGTCTGGAGGCCGAGCTCCGCCCACAGGAGCCTGTCGCCGAGCGAGGAGAGCAGGTCGAGCACCCCCTCGCCGAGACAATCGGGGCGGGTGGAGACGACGATGCCCGCGACCCCGGGGGCCCCGAGCGCCTCGGAGTATATCCTCTCCAGATAGTCGAGCGGCGCGTGCGTGGACGTGTTTATCTGAAAATAGGCGATGAACTTCTCCGCGTTGTGGCGCGCCCTGACCCTTTCGATGTTGCCATCGAGCTGCGCCCTTATGGACTGGCGCGGGTCGAAGCCCGGAGGCGCCAGGGTCTCCGGCTCGCAGTAGGTGCAGCCCCCGCGCCCCTTCGTGCCGTCCCTGTTCGGACAGGTCAGCCCGGCGTTGAGGGAGACCTTGAAGACCCTGCAGCCGAAGCGCGCCTTCAGGTAATCCGAGAGGGTGTTGTAGGGCCTCATCGCCCGGCCCCCGGCTTCCTGCCGCCGAATACCGCCATCTCGAAGGCCTTGAAGAAGCAGTCGACGTCGGAAAAACCCGCCTCCCTCAACCACTCGCACTGGTACTCCACCGGGGCCAGGAGGTTCGAGTCCTTGTCCGGCCTGTTGAAGAACTCGTTGATGACCTCTTCGCGCGTCCCGCCCTTGCCGCGGGCCCTGTTGTACTCGAGCACGGAGTCTATGAACAGGCCGTCGGCGAGCGCCTTGCCCCACTCCGAGCGCGAGGCGACGTGCTCGATGTTGACGAAGAGGCCGCCGGGGCGGAGCAAGGAGAAGACCTCGCCGTAGATGCGTTTCTTCTCCCGGTCGGGCTGGTGGTGTATGGCGAAGCCGGAGACTATGAGGTCGAACGGCAAGGGGCCCTTCACGGCGTCGACCCAGGAGGCGCGGCCGAAGTCGGCCTCGATTATCCTTACGTCCTCGCGGGCGCCGAAGCGGGAGCGCGCCTCGCGGAGCATGGGCCCGGAAAAATCCACGAGAGTGCCCGAGGCCCCGGGGATGTTATCGAGTATCGCGCCGGCAAGCGCGCCGCCGCCGCACCCGAGGTCCATGAAGCTCCTTACGGGGATTGCAAGCCCGGAGGCGAGCCGCAGCATCACCTCCGCCTGCTCGCGGGCGAAGGGTATGCCCCCGCGCACCGACCTCAGGAACGTATCGGCCACGAACTCCTCTTTCCACGCGTCGTCTTTTCTGGTCATCGGATACCTTTCTAAAGAACAAGATCGCCGGATGTCCCCCTCACCCCCGCCCTCTCATATCATATGAAGATTGGGGGGAGAGAGAGGGGGGTCATTCTGAGCGAGTGAGCCGAAGCCCTGAACGAAGTGAAGGGGAAGGATCTATGGGTTGCCGGGATTCTTCGGTCGCTACGCTCCCTCAGAATGACAACGACAAATCCCCCTCAGTCCCCCTTTGAAAAAGGGGGAGGCTTGCCCTATCCTTAAACCCGTCGTGTTTCTGCTTTTTAAAACACACGGGTGATTAGAGTGAGCCTGATCGCCGAAGCGCCCCGCGTGCAGGGGCGCAAACGGCATCGAGGCACCCCCCCGCGGCTACCCTCCCCGCAGGGGAGACTGCGTGACACAAAATGCCGGGATTCTCCGCGATGCTCAGAGTAACGACGGGAAACCCCCCTGGTCCCGGCATTTGAGAACACCATCTCCTTACGCCCCCTGCTCCATATCCCTCGGCCTCACCCTGATGCTCTTGAAGGCGCTTATGGTCACCGAGCCGGGCTTTGCCCCACGGGGCTTCTTTACGTGTTTCGCCTCGGTGTAGACCACCTCGACCAGGCCGCAGGCGCGGGCCTTGCTGTGGAAGGCGGCGAAGGCGGCCGCCTCCTCGATGGTCTTCTTCGTAAGCTCCCCGCGCCTGCCGTCCACCTTTATGAGGACGTGTGAACCGGGCACGCCCGAGGCGTGTAACCAGATGTCCTCCCTGCCCGCGTACTTCTTTACTATGAGGTCGTTGCCCGGGCCGCTCTTGCCGCAGAGCACCTCGAAGCCCTCGGATGATGTGGACCTCCTTACGGGCTCCGGCCTCGCCGCTCTCTCCTTCTCCTTCTCACGCACCTGCTTGATGTAACCTCCCTCGATAAGCTCTTCCTCGACGGCCCTGAGGTCTTCCGTCCCTACGGCGTCGTCGAGCTCGTAGTATAACGAAGCGATGTACTCCGTCTCCGCCCTCGCACGCGGTATCCTCTCCTTGAGCAGGCCGAGGGCCACCTTCGCCTTGCGCGCCCGCTTGAAGTACTTATCCATGTTCTCTCTGGGCGAGAGCTTCGGGTCGAGCTTTATCGCGACCTTCTCCGGCGGCACCTTCGTATAATCGACGGCCTCCACCTCGGTCATCCCCCTGCTTGCGCGCCCCAGGTTCGCGGCCAGAAGCTCCCCGACCCCGTAGAAGGCCAGCTCCCGCTGCGCCCTGCTCCTGTCCCCTTCGAGGTTCCCCACCTTCCTTGCCGCCCTCTTCTCCGCCCGCGCGATGGCACGCCGCAGGGCGTTTCTCATGGCAACGGCGGCCTGTTCGGCGGCAAGCGCCGAGTAATGCCTCTCGGCGGCCTCGTTCCAGCTCTCGCGCCCCCGGCGCTCCACCTCCACGGCGGCCTCCCCCTTGCCGGCCCCCTTCAAAGACGGAAGCGGCGCCAGAGGCAGGCCCGGCTCCACGGCGCGCACGGAGGTCTCCGGCGGGAACCGCTTCATGGACTCGAGCACCACGCCTTCGGAGTCGACGAGTATCACGTTGCTCGACTTCCCCGTAAGCTCTGCTATAAGGGTAAAGCGCTCCGGGTCCGGGACGCGTCCCTTCGCAAGGTCTATGCGCGCTATCCTCTCGCCCTCGGGCTGGATCACCCCTTCGATGCGGGCGCCGGTTATGCGGCTCCTGAGATAGGCGCACAGGCGCAGCGGACGCGGCGGGTTGACGAACGCCTCCTCCTTAATAATGTGCATCCTCGGGAAGGCCGGGTTCGCCGAGATGAGGACGGAGACGGTCGCGCCGTGTTTGAAGACCTTTAAGACAAGGGTCCTCTCGTCCGGCTGGCAGACCTTCGACACCACCCCGCCCCTCAATTCAGCGTCGAGCTCCTCCACCAGATGTTTTAACAGAACAGGTCCCATGAGGAAAATCATAACACATTTGCCCGGCCTCTTTTACCCAAAAAGGGCCGGCGCCAAGGCGCGCACCGCGAGCAAACCCCTGCTACACAATGCTGGAACGGTGTTTTACGTCGGGTAGTAAAAAATCGGAAAAATTCCTTGACAAGCTTTTATTCTTATTATAATATCCCCGTGCGTAAAGTTATATTTTTTACATTAATAATAGCACTATCCCGTAATTCTACTTATCTTACTACTAACGCAAAACAAAACGACGCGTAGCATGAAGTCCCATTCTGTGTGTTCGGTCGCTGTATTTTTGTACCCAGAGCCCCTCTTCCATGCCCGCTTCAAAAGGGCCGGGGGCCCGGAAATACGGCGTTTTTGTCTTCAGTGAATCCAGGCGGACAGGCCTTTCAGTCCGCCTGACAATAAAAAGATAAACCTGATCAGGCCCGAAGGCTTCAACGCCGGGCGCAAAGGGCGACACAAAAGCTATTTATGAAAAAGCTTATACTGCTGGCCATCACGGGGTTGATCACCTTCGGAATAGGGTTCGCGATAAACGAGACCTTTTTTTCCGGCAGGGAGCCCGTCCAGCCCATAAACTTCAGCCACAAGATACACGCGGGGGACAACAAGGTCCCCTGCCTGTACTGCCACGTCTTCGCCGAGAGGTCGAGGGTCTCCGGCGTGCCCAACGTGCAGAGGTGCATGGGCTGCCACAAGATAATAAAGACCGATTCACCCGAGATACAGAAGGTCGCGGCCTACTGGGACAATAAAGAGCCGATCCCGTGGATAAAGGTGCACAACCTGCCCGACCACGTTTACTTCCCACACAAGAGGCACGTAAGGGCCGGGGTCCAGTGCACGAACTGCCACGGGGACATCGCCTCGATGCCCAGGGTCAAGAGGGTAAGCTCCCTCAAGATGGGCTGGTGCCTCGGATGCCATACGAAACGCGGGGTCAAGAACGGCAGGGACTGCTGGACCTGCCATAAGTAGAACGACAGAAACATTAAACGCTTAGGGATTCAATACCGAGAGTTATGGGCGATATCAAGCGCAGAGATTTCCTGAAGTTCATTGGGGTTGGCGGTGTAGGGGCCGGCGCCGGTTTCGTGCTCGCCAAGGTGAGCAGGCCCCCCGGCGGCAGCAAGCTCATACCGTACCTGATCCCGCCCGAGGAGATAATCCCGGGGGTAGCCAACTACTACGCTACCGTCTGCCCGGCTTGCAGCGCCGGATGCGGCGCGCACGTACGCGTCATGGACGGCAGGGTCAAGAAGCTCGAGGGCAACCCCGAGCACCCCGTAAGCAGGGGCACGCTCTGCGCGAGAGGCCAGGCCTCCGTACAGACCCTCTACAACCCCGACAGGATAAGAAAGCCTCTGAAGAGAAAAGGCCCGAGGGGCAGCGGCGAGTACACCGAGATATCGTGGGAAGAGGCGTTAAGGACGGTAACCGACAACCTCGCGGAGCTGAAGGTAAACAAGAACACCGCAGGTCTCTACCTGCTGACCCCTCCTCTAAAGGGGCACCTCTCCAAGCTCGTGGGCGAGTTCATGGCGGCATACGGCTCCGCCAACCACGTCGAGTACGAATTGTTCCAGCACAGGAACCTGAGGTACGCCAACAAGGCCACCCTCGGGGTCAGCTCCATACCCTACTACAACATCGAAAAGACTAAATATCTCCTCTCCTTCGGGGCCGACTTCGCGAGCACGTGGCTCTCCCCGGTAAACCTGAGCAGCGGCTACGGCCGTATGCGTCAGGGCCCCGGCGCAAGGGGCAAGCTGGTGCAAGTCGAGCCCCGGCTCTCTCTCACGGGCGCCAACGCCGACGAGTGGGTGCCCGCAAGGCCCGGCACCGAGGCGCTGCTCGCCCTCTCCATCGCGAATGCGATAGTCGAGAGCGGGCTCTACAGGGGCAAGGACGCGGGTGCGTGGCGCTCGGCGCTCAAGGAGTTCTCCCCCGGGGCCGTGGCCCGGACGACCGATGTAGCCGCCGGGAGGATCGAGGAGATAGCCAGAGAGTTCGCCTCCACGAGGCCGAGCCTCGCCATAGCCGGCGAGAACCTCTCCGGCTACCAGAACGGCGTGGCGGGCGTAGTCGCCGTAAACGTGCTCAACCATCTGGCGGGCAACATCGGCGTCGAAGGCGGAGTGATACCCAACCCCGACGACATCCTGACAGGCCCGCGCAGGCTGGACTTCAAGAGCAGGGTCTCCGGGCTCGCCGCGGACGCGGCGGCCTCCAGGGTAAAGGTGCTCTTCATAGGCGACACCAACCCGGTCTTTACCACCCCGGGAGGGGCCAAGATAGAGGACGCGCTCAAAAAAGTCCCGTTTATCGCGAGCTTCGCGAGCTTTATAGACGAGACCAGCTCCCTGGCCGACATCATACTACCCTCGCACACGCCCCTTGAGGACTGGGGTGACGACTTCGCCGACCCGGCAACGGGCACGATGGTCGCCTCCATCGCCCAGCCCGCGGTAAGCCCGTTCTACGACACGAAGTCCACGGGCGACATATTCCTCGCTCTCGCAAAGGGGCTCGGCGGCCCGGTGGGCGACAAGCTCAAGGACGCGAGCTTCGCCGCATACCTCAAGGACTCGTGGAGGAAGATCTACAGCCGCAACAGGGAGATGTCCGCGGGCACCATAGACTTCGGGCAGTTCTGGAACAAGGCGCTCCAGAGGGGCGGATGGTGGCCGAAGCCGTCAAAGCCCAGGGCCATACGGGTATCGGCCCGCCAGGCGTCAAAGCACATATCCAAGGAAACGGCGAAGTTTTCCGGCTCCGAAGGGAGCTTCCCGTTCTACCTCATACCTTACGCCCAGGCCGGGCACTTCGACGGCAGAGGGGCGAACCTGCCGTGGCTTCAGGAGCTCTCCGACCCTATGACCTCCGTAGTATGGGGCTCGTGGGTGGAGATAAACCCCGCCACGGCCAGAAAGCTCGACATTAAAGAGGGGGACATGGTCGCCATAGAGTCCCCGCAGGGCAGGATAGAGGCCCCGGCGTACCTCTACCCCGGCATCAGGCCGGACACCGTTGCCGTGCCCATCGGTCAGGGGCACAGGACTTACGGCAGGTACGCAAAGAAGAGGGGCGCCAACCCCATCGAGATACTCCCCGCCGCGGAGGACGCCGGAAGCGGCGCATACGCGCTCAACTCCACGCGCGTAAAGCTCTCCCGCGGCTTATCGAGGGTGAAGATGGTCAAGATGGAAGGCTCGACAGACGAATTAGGCCGCGGCATAGTCCAGACGGTCTCTCACAAAGAGTTCAGGAAGATGAAGAAGAAGGAGGAGGTAGTCTAAGGTGGCTGGTTTTCTCGACAGAATGGCGGATCGCCTTAAATCATACCGCAGGCCCGGGTACTACAAGAAGTTCGACTACCACTGGACCATGGTCGTGGACCTGGACAAGTGCAACGGTTGCGAGGCCTGCGTCGTCTCCTGCTACGCCGAGAACAACCTGCCGGTAGTCGGCAAGAAGGACTGCAACATCTCCCGGCGCTTCAGCTGGATAAGGATAGAGAGGTACGTGGAGGGCGAGTACCCCAACGTCAAGGTGAAGTTCATCCCCGTGATGTGCCAGCACTGCGACCGGGCCCCCTGCGAGACCGGCTGCCCGGTCTACGCCACGTACCACAACCAGGACGGCCTGAACGTTCAGGTATACAACCGTTGCGTCGGGACCTTTACCTGCGCGACTTACTGCCCGTACGACGTCCGCCGCTTCAACTGGCGCACGTACAAGACCCCGAAACCCCTCGACCAGCAGTTGAACCCCGACGTCTCCGTCAGGGAGATGGGGATAATGGAAAAATGCACCTTCTGCATCCAGAGGATCCGGGCGGCCAAGGACAAGGCCAAGGACGAGCACAGGAAGATCAAGGACGGGGAGATTCAGCCGGCGTGCGCGCAGTCGTGCCCGCCCGGCGCGATAACCTTCGGGAACCTGAACGACCCCAAAAGCAAGGTCGCCAAACTCGCGAAGAGCCCCAGAAGGTACAGGCTCCTCGAGCACCTGAACACCGACCCGTCGGTCATATATCTTAAAAGGGTAATGGATCATGGCGAATCGCACGAAGAATGACATAACCCGGGGCCTCGGCGCAGGGACATCATACCCCGCCGGAGAGCCCAACGTGGACGGCGACCTCAGCCACATATCGTATAAAGAGGTCAACGACGACGTCCTCCGTACCATGACCCAGACCGGGAGACTCTACTGGGCAGGGCTTACACTCTCCATACTCGGTATCGGCCTCTGGTTCGTGCCCTGGGGATACCAGATAATGGTCGGTCAGGGCGTAACCGGGCTCAATACGCCGGACTTCTGGGGAATATACCTGACGAACTTCGTCTTCTGGATAGGCATAAGCCACTCCGGAACGCTTCTGTCCGCCATTCTCTTCATAACGAAGACGCCGTGGAGGAGGACCATATACCGTTCCGCCGAGGCCATGACATTCTTCTCTGTCCTTACGGCAGCGGTCTTCATCTTCGTGCATATGGGGCGCCCGTGGAACTTCTACTGGACCATGCCGTACCCGAACCAGCGACAGCTGTGGCTGAACTTCCAGAGCCCGCTGATGTTCGACGTCTTCGCCATAAGCACATACGCCACATCGTCGATGATATTCCTCTACTTCGGCTCGATACCCGACCTCGCGGCCGTAAGGGACAGGATAACCGGCTGGAGAAAGCCCATATACACCCTCCTCTCGCTGGGCTGGAGGGGCACCGATGCCGAGTGGCACTGGCTCAATAAGTCGTACGCCTTCTTCGCCGTCTTCATCATCCCGCTGGCCGTCTCTGTCCACAGCATCGTCTCATGGGACTTCGCTCTCTCGAAGGTCCCGGGGCTCAACAAGACGATATTCGCCCCGTACTTCGTCGTGGGCGCCATATACTCCGGCTCGGCGGCCATCGTAACCCTGATGATAGTGCTGCGCAAGGTGCTCAACCTGAAGAAGTACATCACCCTGCACCACTTCGACAAGCTCGGCATGCTGCTCCTGTGCATGTCGCTGCTCTGGTCGTACATAAACGTCATGGAGGTCTTCACCGGCTGGTACGCCAACACCTCGCCCGACAACGAGACGATGATCTACCGCATG
The DNA here is from genome assembly GCA_046757705.1 of Thermodesulfobacteriota bacterium. Classification (GTDB taxonomy): domain Bacteria; phylum Desulfobacterota; class GWC2-55-46; order GWC2-55-46; family GWC2-55-46; genus JBHHYT01. The sequence goes on along the minus strand of JBHHYT010000066.1, from coordinate 3,132 downwards.
TTCAACGGCCCGTGGGCGTACATGTACTGGATAATGCTGTTCACCAACACGCTTATGCCGCTTCTCTACATATTCAAGAAGTGCAGGCAGACCATAGCCATAACGCTCATCGTATCGCTCGGCGTGAACGTCGGCATGTGGATAGAGAGGTACATCATCCTCACCACCTCGCTTCCGAGGAAGTTCCTGCCGTTCATGTGGCACGACTACTCGCCGTCGTGGACGGAGATATCCATGACAGCCGGTTCATTCTGCTTCTTCGCGTTCCTGTTCTTCCTGTTCGTAAAGTTCTGGCCGAGCATGTCCATCTACGAGATAAAGGAAGACATCGGTGTGCCGATGAAAAAGGGTCACTAATATGGAAAAGGCCGTTTTAGGACTGTTTACATACGTCGACGAACTTATCGACGCCGCCAAGAGGCTCCGGGGCTCGGGCTTCGAGATAACCATATTCTCGCCCATACCGATAAACCACGAGCTCGAGCACGAGTTCGGCGAAAAGCCGAACTACACCAAGTACCTCGCCTTCCTCGGCGCTCTGGGAGGGTTCATCTTCGGGCTGATACTCACGCTCGGCACCGCGGCGATGTACGTCCTGCCCAGGGGCGGACGCTCCATCTGGCCGGCAACGCCGACGCTGCTGATGTCCTACGAGACCACCATCCTCCTGGGAGTCGTATTCTCGCTCATCGGCTTCGGCCTGTTCGCGAGGCTGCCAGACTTCAGGAAGAAGATATACGACACGGAGATAACGGAGGATGCCTTCTGCATACTCATCGAAGACCCGCAGGGCAGGCAGCAGGAAGCCGAACAACTACTCAAGGAATACGGAGCAAATGAAGTCAAAACGCTTGATGAATAAGCTCATATTCGGGGCCGCCCTCCTTACGGTAGCGCTCCCGGGCGCGGCTTCTGCCATGCCGTGGTCGTGGGACCTGTTCAACCAGCCTTCACACAAGGCGCAGGAAGACGTCGCTCCCCCGACCCCCGAGGGCATCGTGCCCGCCTCCGGCATCACCTATGTCAAGGACAGGGCCGACGCCGCACGCCTCGTAAACCCGCAGAAGGCCACCGAGGAATCCATCAAGCGCGGCGAGAACAGGTATAAGACCTACTGCTTGACGTGCCACGGCGAGACCGGGCACGGTGACGGCCCCGTGGGCCTCAAGTACATCACGCCCACGGACCTGGCCACCGACTACGTAAGGACAAAGCCCGACGGGGATATCTTCTACACCATTACATACGGCGGCCTGGCCATCATGCCGAGCTACGAGGAATCCGTATCCCCCGAGGACAGGTGGCATATAGTCAACTACATCAAGCACTCCCTGGGCCGCTAAAGGGCCAGGGGGGGGCCGTTCGGGCACAGGGGCATGAGCGGACAGTTGGGGGTATAGGGGGCGGGTATAGGGGGCAGGGGGCAAATAGGGGGCCGAGGGGGCGATAGAGCAATAGGGGCATTAGCGGGCATAGGGGCAACAGGGAACCCCGTCCGTGTGGGTAAGTGCTGCCTGCCGCTTTTCTTGAGCCGGAAGGTGACGCCCGGATGTTAGGGGCCGGAGGGTTTGTATCAACCGCCACCCGGCAGCGGGCATCTGAGAGCTGGAAAGCCGTCAAATAAACTGATAATCATAAAGGTAAGGTATGTTGTTATTCTGGGTATCACTGGTCGTTCTTGTCAACGGCGTCATATCATTCGCCTACAGCGTTTCCGTCTCAGATGAGCCGACCACGCTCTGGGCGATGCTCGCAACTACCTACTGCGTCTACCTGGGGCTCACACAGACGGGCATCATCTTCTCGACCATCATGAGGATAGCCAAGTCCAAGTGGGCGCGGTACTTCTCACGGTTCGGCGAGATACTCACCCTCTCGTTCATACCGGTGGCCTTTATCACCTTTATCGTCATATACGCGGGCGGCACCGAGCACCTGTTCTACTGGGCCGGGGGCGCGGCCGCGCACGGAGGCGAGGCCGGGGCGCACGGCGGCCACTTGAGCCCGTGGCTCGACAAGAACCTCTTCCTCTGGAGGACCATCATCTCCATGGCGGTCTTCTACTTCGTAAGCTACGTCTACTTCGCCCTTACGCTCAAGGAAGAGCGCGAGGGGCGCATATACGACTCGAGGTACAACTTCCTTGCCGGCATCGTCATGGTCTTCTACGTAATCACCAACACGAACACCGCGTGGGACTTCGGCATGATGATAATCCAGCACTGGGAGTCGTCGATATTCCCCGGCTACTACTGGGTGGGCAACATACTTGCGGGCATAGCCTTCCTCTTCATCATAGGCAGCTACTTCGTCCAGGAGAGGACGAAGAAGAAGCTCTCGATGGAGTACACCGGCTACATGGGCGTCATGCTCATGGGCTTCGTTCTCACCTGGATCTACATGTTCTGGTCACAGCACATCGTCTTCTGGTACGGGGACCTGCCGAACCTGGACTGGCCCGCGAAGAAGGTCATGACGGAGTACGCATGGTACTTCTGGCTGATGCTCGGCGGCATGTTCATAGTCCCGTTCTTCGCGCTCATCTTCAGGAAGATAAAGCTCTGCCTTACGGCGCTCAAGGTCGTTGCCGCCATAATCGTCATAGGCCTGTGGCTCAACCGCTACCTGATGATAATCCCGTTCTTCTCGCACGACGGCTCGCCGGTATTCTTCTCATGGACGGGGGTATCCCTCATACTCGGGGGGCTGGCAGCCACCATATTCCCGGTGCTCATCTTCTTCAAGCTCTTCCCGAAGGTCTCCATCTCCACCTACGAGGAGCACGGCGGACACTAAAAGATACTGTCTATCGACACGAACCAAGAGGGGAGGCCATACGGCCTCCCCTCTTTTGCGTTCAGGCGCGCTTCGCGGCACGCCCCCGCGTGATTAGAGCGAGGGGCTTGGGGAAGAGAGGCGGGAGAGCGCACCCGGGGCAGGACCCGGTACGCGTAGCGCCCTTAAAGCGGGGTGCGCAAGGGAAAGAGGAGGCCCCGGCTGAGCGAGCCTGTCAGGCGAGGTTCTTCGCGTTGCCCGGAATAACAGAGAGGGTTGCCATTGCCGGGAGCCGGCCCCCGGCCCCTCCCCCCCCACGATCCCCAATGACTACACCGGTCTAAAGCCCGGAGTTTC
>JBHHYT010000065.1:0-13864 GCA_046757705.1 Thermodesulfobacteriota bacterium | reverse complement strand
CGAACGCCTTTACGATCTTCTGCACCAGCGGGTGGCGCACCACGTCCGCCTCGCTGAACTGCACGAACTCTATCCCCTCGACGTCCTGCAATATCTTCTGCACCTGCACGAGCCCGGAAGGCTTGGCAAGGGGCAGGTCTATCTGCGTTATGTCCCCGGTAATAACCGTCTTGGAGCCGAAGCCCAGACGGGTCAGGAACATCTTCATCTGCTCGATGGTGGTGTTCTGCGCCTCGTCGAGTATGACGAAGGAGTCGTTTAGCGTGCGCCCGCGCATGAACGCGAGCGGGGCGACCTCTATCGTGCCCCTCTCGAGGAGCCTCTGCGCGCGCTCGAAGTCCATCATGTCGTGCAGGGCGTCGTAAAGGGGCCTCAGGTACGGGTCGACCTTGGCGGCGAGGTCCCCGGGCAGGAAACCGAGCTTCTCCCCGGCCTCCACGGCGGGCCTGGTGAGTATCACCCTGTCGACCTCCTTGCTCGTGAGCGCGGCCACGGCCATCGCCATGGCGAGATAGGTCTTGCCAGTTCCGGCGGGACCTATGCCGAAGACTATGTCGAAGTTCCTGATGGCGTCGATGTAGCGCTTCTGGGCGACGCTCTTCGGCGCTATCGCCTTTTTCCTGAACGATGTGTAGACGGTGTCCATGAAGACTCCCGCAAGGCTGACGCCAGGGTCGGCGCAGAGCATCCTTATGGCGTAATCGATGTCGTGCGGGTAGAGGGGATAACCCTTCTCGAGAAGCTTGTAGAGCTCGGTCATAAGGCGCTCGGCGAGCCCCGCCCTATCGGGGTCGCCCCCTATGGTGACGAGCGTGCCCCGGGTGTTTATCTCGACCCCGAGCTTCTTCTCGAACCTCCGGATGTTCTCGCCGCCCTCTCCGAAAAGGCGAGCGGCAAGACCGTTGTCCTCGAGGTTGAACTGCTTTATGGCTTTGCCGTTTTTATCCAATTGCATTTTTCAGCGGGTTCATCCCCGCCCCATGGGGCGCGACCCGGCCTGATATGGTTTTGATACCCAGCTGCCTGCGCGGGGCAGTTCGTCGAGGCTGGCATTTGTTTGGCGCACGAGGCCCCCGGGCCCTTCAAAAGCCGGATGGGCGCGCTTTTCTCAAGCGCAACAATAAAGACGGGAAGAACGCCCCCGGCTCTGCCGGGGGCGGATTTCCTCAATAGGAAATCCTACCATATTTCAAGGGCTTTTGCAATCAACCGTTTAAAGGCGGCCGTCCACAAAAGACCGAAAAACAAAAGCCCCGGCAGTCCGGGGCTTTTTGAAACTATCCAACTATCCAATGATGGGTGAACTTCGACAGGCAGCGAAAAAAAGAAACCTGTCTGGCAATCCATGGACGGATTGCCAGATTGCAGGTTTTATTTAAGGGTATAGCAATCTGCAAGAGCTCGACGAATTCCATCCGGCCATGGCGTTGCTGAAAGGCCCATGGACGGACTTTCCCGGCCTCCGGTCAGATGGACGCCATCTTCTCCATGACAACAGGGCCTGCGGACAGAATCTCCTCGACGGGCCTCGACTCCGTAAGCTCCCACCTCATCGGCCTCCTCATGATCTCTTTTACGAGGCTGTGGTTGAGCGAATGGCCCGCCCTGTGGGCGACGAGCCTGCCGATGATCGGCGCGCCGAGCAGGGAGAGGTCGCCCATCATATCGAGGACCTTGTGCCTTACGAACTCGTCTGGGTACCTGAGCCCGCCCGTGTTGAGTATGCCGGTATCCCCTATGACTATCGCGTTGCTCGGTGAGCCGCCTCTGGCAAGGCCGTTGGCCCTGAGCATCTCGACATCCTTCAAGAACCCGAATGTCCGCGCCCTGGCCATCTCCCCGGTAAATGCGGACCTGGAGAAACGCCCAGAATAGGACTGGCTGGAGAGGAACTCGTGGGCGAAGTCTATGCTGTAGTCTATGGAAAGCTCGCTGCCCCTGGCGGGCATGAGCAGTATGTACTTGTCGCGCTCGGCGACCTTTATCGGCCTCTTCACAACGAGGTAGCGCCTCGCAGAGGCGAGAATGCTCAAGCCCGCGTCCTCTATCAGCTCCACGAACCTGGCGGAGCTGCCGTCCATGATCGGGACCTCGGGGCCGTCGAGCTCGACCACGGCGTTGTCGATGCCGAGGCCGTAGAAGGCCGCCATGAGGTGCTCGACCGTCGATACGGTGACGCCGTTGCTCCCGAGAGAGGTGGCATAGCTCGTGGCCACGACGTTGGAGGGCTCGGCCTTTATGGCCGGGGCGCCCTGGATGTCCTTGCGGACAAAGGTGACGCCGGTATCCTCGCGGGAAGGGATTATCCTTACGTTGATGTCGTGCCCGGTGTGCAGCCCGATGCCGGAGAACTCTATGACCCTGCCGATTGTCTTCTGCATAATCATGCCATTATACTGAAGCAATAAGTGTGCCATTTTTCAATCCCCTGTATTTTCAAGTAGTTAGCGTCACAATATCTTGCCGGGAGTGTATAAAAAATACCACTCGGCGCTCTAAAATCTCATTTTTACCACAATCCGGCGCACTATCGCCTCGTAAGGAAGTAGAGCACCAGGGAGGCGATTACGCTTATGAGGATGGAGGTGGCGACCGGAAAGTAGATGACGAAGTTGTCTCTTCTGTAGTAGATGTCCCCGGGGAGACGCCCGAGCAGAGGCACCCTCGGGGCGATGGTTACGATTATACCGGCGGCCAGTATCAGAATCCCTATTATTATCAGCGTCTTTCCAAGCATACGGCCTCTCGTGGCGTTACATGATTATAGCTCCATACCGGGCGGCATGTCAATGGGGGGGCGGGGGGATGGGGGGGAGGCGGGGTTGGGGACGGGGGCTTTCTTCAGCCCCAGTCCCTGTCCCGGACTATCGACGCGGCCTTTTCTATGGACCTGCCCCCGAAGTAGAATATTATGACCGTCTGCATGACGTCCTTGTGGACATCCGTAAGCGGGATGGACGGGAAACCTAGGTAAGGGGCGAGCACCGTCCATGCGAATATCCCGAGCGTCAGGAAGCTCCATGCCGGGCGGTGGGTGACGGTAAGCACGCGCGTCCACGCCGGGGCGCCTTCGGCCTCCCTTCCGGCAAGCTCGCGCGCGGCGTTGACGCCGGCCATGGCCGTCCTGGACTCCTCGGCGGCAAGCTCCCTTGCCTTCAGGCGAAGCTCCTCTCTCTGCTTGCCTGAGAGGGCGGCGGGCAGGAACCTGTCCGCGAGCCTCTCGACCACCCTGCCCACGGTGGACTCTATGATGTCTCCTATCACCGGTGTGGCCACGGCCCCTCCTTTTCCACCATCACTCCAGCTCCCTCCACCTCGACTCGAACTCGTATATCGCCCGCTCCACGTCCGCGCCGAGCTTTACGGCGGAGAGCACCCCGCACAGGCCGTTGCGCACCACGTGGGACAGGTGCAGGCGGGCCTCCATCGGCAGCGACCTTATATGCTCCACGGCGCTCTTCTCTTCGTAAAGGCTCATCCCAGCTCCGTGCTCAACGGGTGGCCGGCGGGTGCGCCGGTGCATACCTTGACCGTCCTGTACAGGTCGAGCACCCTGTTTATCCACCCCCTGAGGAACTCCGGCCGGGCGCGCCCGAGCTCCGAGTACCTCTCTATCCTCCTGAAGAGGTAGTCCCTCCAGCAGGAGGAGCGCTCAAGGAGCTTGCGAGCGGGGTACTCGCCCATGTTTACCGCCGTGTCCATGACGATGACGTCGAGCGGAAAGGGCAGATCATCGCAGCCGCACCTGTCCCAGTACTCGCGCCGGTAGACCTTCTTCGCTATCTTGCGCGCCTCGGCCATGGAGACCCGGGACATCTGCGCCACCTCCTCGGCGTGGTACCTCGACGCGAGCCCGAGTATCGTGAGCCCGCCGGGGTCCGACGGATTGTCGGAGATGCCGCCTTCCCACCTGAATATAAAGTCCATCGCCCTCTCGAAGTTCTCAATCATCCGAGCATCCCCCTGACCACGGTGCCCATCGCCGCCATGCCGAGCACGGCCATCACCGAGATGGCCGCCTTGAAGACCCAGCTCGACGCGAGCACGAGGTTCGGCATCGTCTTCTCGATCGCCTCCAGGCGCTCGACGACCCTGTCTATCCTCTTGAACGCCCTCTTTACCGACTCGGTTACGATGTTGTGCTTCTCCTCGAGCACGGCGAGCGTGCGAAGCGAGCTCGCTATGTCCTTTAGCGCTGACTTTATCTCTCCGAGGTCGTCACTGACCGTCTTCAGCCCCTCTTCAACCCTTATAAGCCTCTCTTCCATTTTCCTTACCCCGGCTATTATCAATCGATGTTGACCGTCCCGTTCGAAACACTTACAAGGAAGTTCTGGCAGTACGTCGTACCGCCGCTTGTAGACGTGTATATGTAGAGCTGTACGAGATCGTCGACGTTCCAGCCGGATATGTCCTCGGAGAACGTCACCGCCGATACGCTGTTCGTGCTCTGAAGCGTGCCGACCGGCGCGCCATTGCGGTATATCCGGCCATAAGCCATCGACCCTCCGGAGGAGTGGTACAGGTCGAATTTAATGCGCAGCGCGCCGCCCTTGATGATGGCGAACTCCTTCTTCTTCTCGGGTGTGAACAGGGTGGTGGAACGCAGCGTGTACGCCGAGAGCAGGAGCACGTCGCCTGCGACGTAGAGGAGGCCCGCGACGGGCTTGCTGTTTACCCCGTCATGGTCGTGGTCCACTGCGGCGGTGTATGAGCCGCCGAGCCATTCCCTCACGTGTACTATGTTGTCACGCAACGCCGTCATGAGAGTGGTATCGAGCGGCGAGTCCGCGTCGACCTGAGAGTCCGTTATCCCTGTGTAGCTTTTAGATGGGGCCGCCATGATAAAACCTCCTTACCAGATATGATATTGCGGGCTTGCGTCCCTTATGAACGCGTATTCCTCCTGCGCGGGCGAAGCCGCACCGTAATCGGGGTATCCGGCCGAAGCGATGAAGCCGTAGGTCCTGTACATCCGGGTCTCGATAGCCTCTATGTCCACCTTGAAGCTCTCGAAGTCGGGGCGCACGCTGGTGAGCATCACCCTGTCCTTGCTCCAGCCGTCCTTTCCGAGACCGGCGGCCTCGCCCGTGGTCAGGTCCTTCAAGTCCGTGGGCTTTATGAAGGCCGAGTCCCACGCCACGTTGTTTATGTCCACCTCGAAGGCGACCACGGAGACCGGGTCGCGGAACCGGCCGAGTATCTTCGTGCCGAGAGCCGAGGCTATGGCGCCGCCGTTAAGGGCGCTTATGGCTATCCATTCGGTCTTATCCGCCATCGGCAGGGCGGAGGTCGTGACAACCACCCTCACGAACTTCGACCTGTCCGCCCCGTATATGTCGAACTTGCCGTCCCTGGACAGCGTTACCGGGTCCCCGGCAGCCCCGTTCGGAGGCGTCCACCGCATGGTCCCGGAGGCCGCGGTGTACATAAGCAGCCCGCTGCCCGGGCCGTTGTCCACGGATACGCTGTAGAGCACGACACCCGTTATATCCACCGGCTGGGAGAAGGTGTGCGACCTTATCCACTTGCTCTTTATGACCTTCGTCGATGACTCGTCCCAGTTCGACGGGTCCTGCGAGGCCGCGTCGATGGCAATGAACGCGCTCTCGAAGTTCTCCTCCTTGTCGCCCCCGCTCTCGTCGTAGTCGTAGTATACGACCACCCGGTTGAAAAGACCGTCCTTGTAGCCCGACTTCTGCGAAAGAGAGTCCCTGATTATCTCCTTGTCCGTCCACTCCTCCGTGGCCAGCCCCGGCAGAGGCGGTGCGAAGACCTTGTAGCTTATCTTCTCGCCGTCGTGGACGATAAAGGAGTTGGTCTCCACCTGAAGCTCGTTGAGGTAATCGTTGGCCTCGCTCGGCTTGGTGAGCACCCTGTCGAACCTCCACCCCGCGAGCCACATGTCCCGCTCGGAGGCGAACTGGGACACATCCACGTAGGCGGGGTCTATGCCGAGGCGGTTAAGGAGCAGGTCGGTCATCACGTCCACCGGGTGGGTGGCCCTGTAATCGATGTACTGCGTCTTCGTGGAGTTCTCCCGGGGCACCTTTACCGACGCACCCTTGAGGTCGTCGGATACGGTTATCGTAAGCTCGTCCCCCTTTCTCGCCCATCCGGTGACCACGCCGGTGAAGGTCTGAGCGTAGTCGAGAAAGGTAAACCCGGGGGCCATGAAGCCGTCCATGCGGGATACGCGGCGGTTCTTCAGGTGCTCATCCCTTATAAGGCCCGCAAAGTTTTCCCTGCCGGTTATCACCACCTTCAGCTCGCCCCTCGTGGAGAAACCCTTGCGGGTGTCCAGCTTGTTCTGGAGCGAAGATACGGCCCTCAGGGCCGGGACGACGTCGAAGTCGGCAAGCTCGTCGCTGCCCGCGGCGAAGGTGTCGCCATCGGCCACATACGTCCCGTCTGCAAGGAACCCGGTTATGGCGGAGTTCCTGCCATGGCAGGCGAACCTCCGGGTGCCGCCGTCGAGGGAGAGCTCCACGACCACGTTGGGGGTGTTCACGCCCCGCCTCAACTCGGCGAGATACCTTGATGAAAGAGTTATAGCCATCTGTTTAACCACCCGTCCCGTATTGCCGTTAGTACGCCTTCATCTCATCGAGCGTAACATACACCTTCCAAGTCATCGTGGTCGCCGCCTTGCCCGTCACGAGTACGCTTATCCTGTCCGTTCCGGCTATCCCGAACAAAGCGTCCAGCCCCACATCCGTCTCAACGGAATGTTGAGTTACCAAACTTCCCATTGTGGCCAAAGGGTTCACCCCGTCCTTCCAGTAGGCGTGTTCGATATCGTAGACACACCTTACCGTCCCATTGGAGTTGGCCCCTATGACGGTAGCCTTCGCCAGCACAACGCTGTTGTCGGCTATCACGGGGGTTTTCAGGGCCACCACATTGGCGGTTGCGTCCGTCGTGGTGATAAAACTGTGCCATCTGCCATTGAGATTGATGGGGTTGAATGGAGTACCGGGCCACGTCAGGTTGTAGTCCCCGGTCACGTTACCGGAGGCGGTGAAGTGCCTTACATAGTTCCCGCCGTCGGATACCGTCTGCTTGACGTTGAGCCCGTACTGCTGGGTGGCCGTCCCCTGGTCGTCATAGGCGTGGAGCTTATCTATCACGATGTCTGTGTTGATGGTGCTGCCCGAGGTGACCCCGGTCTCGTGGATATACACGCCGTCGTAGGTCGTGGTCGTGGTCTGCGAGTTGTTGTAGGCGATGATGCCGTCGATATGGAGCTTCTTGCCCCCGGTTATCTCGACCCCGTGCTGCCCGTTGTTGTAGGAGACGATGTTCCCGATGGAAACGTTCTCGCAGTACGCCTCCGGGCCAGGAGCCAGGTCTCCGTGGAGTATGCCGACGCCGGAGTACGTGTTGTCGTGGGCGACGATGTTCCCTATGGCTACGTTGTGGCACCCGAAGAGCTCCGCGCCGTAGTTGCCGTTGGAGTAGAGAAGCATCTCCCCTACCGCTATCTCGCAGGGGCCGGTATCCCCGCTCGTGGCGTTCCTGCCGAAGGCGATGCCGTCCCTCGTGTTGCCGAAGGAGAGCACCTTGCCTATGACAACCCTCCGGGAGCCCGTGGGCGTGCTCGTAAGGTCGGAGAAGTTTATACCGCTGTAATTAGCGGTGCCGTTGTTATAGGCTACGAGCGTATCGATGTTTATGTCCTCTGAGAGCCCGCTCCCGCCGTTGGAGTCAAAGACAACCCCGTACTTATCGCAGTCGTGGACGACGAGGGTGCCTATCCGAACCTTGGCGCAGTCGGCAAGCTGGAAGCCGTGACCGCTGGCGTTCCTGACCTCAAGCCTCCCGATATAGACCTCATCGTAACCGCGTATATCCACGCCATGCCCGGAGCCGGTATAGGTGCCCAGAGCCTTGTTGCCGTCCACAACGAGGTCGTCTATGACGAGGGTGGACTGGCCGGAGCCCTGAAAGCCGATGACATAGTTCGCGGCGAGGCTGTTGCACTTGATGATGGAGCCCTGCCCAAGGCCGGTAAGCCTGTTGACCCCGGAAAGCGAGAGGTCATAGCCCATCCAAGTGCCCTCGGGTATCTGAATGACGGCATTGGCGAAGGTCAGGTCGAGTGCCGTCTTGTCGTCAGTGGTGCCGTCCCCGACCCCACCGTCGGCGCGCGGGTCGCGGTAAGGGTCCGTCACCTTCGAGAGCGTCTTGTGCGTCCCGTCGGTGTTGTGCTCCACGAGCGCAAGACGGTTGAGCGTGTCGGCCTTCGTGGGATGGCCGGAGCCAACCATCAACTCGCTGTACTGTATCCTCTGGTCTGCCATCTACTCTTTTCTCCCTTTGAGGTTTATCGTGACATCCCGATAGAGCCCGCCGTTCTTGAGCGGGTTGTCGAACCTTGCGTCGGACCGCATCAGAAAGACGTCGTCCGGGCTGTTCGCGTTCTCCCACGCGACAAAGAAGCTCTTGAGCCCCGTGGTCTCCCACCACGACCTTATCTTCGAGTAGAGTGCCGCGTCGGCGTCCTCGAACCTGAGCGCCATCGAACGCTCGACGTACCGCGTATGTACGCCGGCCACATAACCACCGTGGCTCAGGTTCACCTTCGCCTTCGCCTCCTGAGAGCCCGGGTCGAAGGAGGCGGTCGCATAGTCGAGCTCGGTGGCGTTGCCCCAGATGCATACGGCCATGTAAGGGGCCTGTGTGTGCCCGGTTATCTTGAGCCTCCAGTGCCTGTACTGCGCGCCCGGCGTAAACTCCTTGAGATAGGCCCTGTCGGTAGCTGGAGCATCCGGAGTGAAGGCGTCCACCACGTCGGATACGAAGCCGTCGGTCGAGTGCTGGAGGACCACGGACGCCCCGATGGATGCGAGGTTGTGCCCGAGTATGGCGACGTAGTCCGCGCCAGAGGCCGCGCCGGCGCCGGCGTCGAAGGTTACATACTGCGGGTCCGCCGTACCGCCGGCCTTCCACATGTTCGTCTCGAGCATGTTGTAGATGTTCGCCACGTCATATCCGGCCGCGGTCGACGTGGCCGAGAGGGTCGAGCCCTGTGCGCCGAGCATCGTATCGTAGAAGAATTTGACCTTGTTCCACTTTGCCATCACATATTCCTCACGCTCACGGAGATGTTCCTGTCCGCCGCGTCGTTAAGGGCCGGTATGATATTGCTCTCGACTATCTCTGACCAGTTCTGCGTGGACAGCGGGTTGTATATCTGTATGGTCACGTTCTGAGTGGGCCTGCTGTCCGCCGTGAGCCTGGTGGGCACGGGCTGAGAGTCGAACGACCCGCCGGAGTAAGCCGGGTTCGCCGTGCCATGCGCGCTTATGGAGCCGCCGCCCGGGTTGGTGGCCCTTATCTGCTGTACCCTGGCAAGGCCCGCGGCTATGGCGGAGGCGGCGGCGGCCGTGGCGAGAGCAGGACCGACCACCGGGATGCCCGCCAGAGCGGCGTAGGCGGCGGTTGCGCCCTTGTACGTGTCGATGACCGTCTGGGCTATGGCGAACGCCTTCATCGTCTCGAACATCGCCCTGTGCTTGCTCCCCGTCGCCACGAAGAGGTTCTGCATGGCGTTGGCCGCGGCGCCCGCCGAGTAGGCCGCCGCGTTTATCATGAAATCACGCCTCTGCGCGGCCTGCTCCTTCGTGAACTCGGTGTATATCGACTCTATCTGCGTGCGCGAGCGCACGCTCCTTGACGCCTCCTGCACTACGGCGGCGTTGTACGCCCTGTGGGATGCGAGTTTTGCGGCATGCGCGGCGTGCACGTCCTCAACCGAGAGCCCTTCCGTGCGCAGCCCCGCGTCCATAGACTTAACGCCCGTGCCGGAGGCCGACGCCCTTGCCGCCTCGAACCCGGCAATCTTCTCGAGCGCCGATGCGTAGCGTCCGGCCTCTTTCGCCTGCGCGGAGACCGACGCACCCGAGTACGCCTCCCTTATCGCCTCCCCGGAGCCCCTTGCAGCCTCCCGCGCCTTTTCGAGCACGCCGGAGAACTCGTCCTTAGCCCTTATGACTATCCTTATCTCTTTTTCGTCGGCCATCTCTGTATTCCTTTTCCCCTCTCTTACTTCGTCTCGAGCCTCTTGCGGTAACGGGCGCGCTCGACCCTGTATATCTCGAACGCCTCCACGAGCCAGCAGGGCTGGTCGGCCCACCCCCCGTCGTAGTAGAGGCACCCGCTCTCGTCGATGAGGAAGACGAGGCGCATTATCTCGGAGGTCTCTTCGCTCAGGTAGCTCTGGGGGCACTCATAGAGCCTCAGGTCCCCCAGGGTTACGACCTTCGCCGCTTTTTTCTCCTTGTGCTCCTCCGCCACGCCGTCGGTATAGGAGGCAACGGCCCTCGAGCCTTCCGAGAGGCCTTTCATGTTACGGCAGTTCCGGGCCTCCATGTCCTGAGCGCCGCACACGGCGCAATCGAACGGGCTTCCGTCGTGGGACCTGAAGACCCAGCGGAAGCCCGCCGTCAGTTTTTTCGTTGGCCCTCGCCAAGTCGTGACGTGGACTCCATGGCACGGATTATCTCGACCACGAGTTCTGTATCCGCCGTTTCGTAAAAATCCGACGGGTCCTTCACCTCGTGCTCGGCAACGTAGTAGCCGTAGACCGCCTCCACGTTCTCGACGAACTGCTTTTTCTGTACCTGCTGCGTGATCTCCGCCACGCGGGCCGGGTCCTGCGCCCCCTTGGAGCGCGCGGCGATGAGACGCGAGTAGTGCTGAACCCGCGAGTATGGTACGAACCTGATCCTGACCACGCACGGGTCGAGGCTGTCCCTGTTGCCGTTATACTCGGGCACGTAATCCACCGCCATCTCCCTGTCAAAGCCTACTATCGCCATCCTTGCCTCCTTTTATGCCGCGTTATATCGCGGGTGCAGTGTTCTTGAGCATCACGCCTATCATGTACTGCGTCGTCGCCGCGTCGTAGAGACCCTCGTACTTGAGCGTGACCATCGGGTCCTTCTCGAGGCTGTAGTCCGGCTCGCCGCCGAGCCTGTGCAGAAGAGGCAGGTCTATGTAAAGGCCGTGGTTGTCCCCGCTTCCCGCCTGCGTGCCGGTGTCCCAGTGGAGGAAGAGGTTCGTCGAGCCGCCCGAGGCGGCCCAGCTGTTGAACTCGGTCACGGAAGAGAACCCGCTTGCCGGGTCCTCCCAGTCGATGGTCATCTCCACCGACACCTTGAACCTGCCCGTGCGGGTCTTGTCAGGGTAGTCCACGCCCGCAAGGCGCAGCGCGTCCTGGGTGCCGTTTTCGACCTTCACGGATATCCTGTCGGGCTTTAACTGAGTGGCGCCCCCGAAGGTGAAGTCCGTGTAGCCGGGCGCGGCGCCCACCCTGGTGATGGCCCCCGTGTAGACCTTGAGGTTGTTGTAATCGCACCGGAGGTTCTCCGCGGCGTAGGCCGCGCCCCCGAGCTCCGCCGTGGTGGTCTCCCTCTTCTGCCCGAAGAGCGCGGCGGTGACCTTGAGCGGGCTGCCCGCCTCCTGCTCGAAGGTGAGCCCCTTGACCCTGCCGCCGACGTAAGGCCAGTTGCTCATCACCGCGCCCTCGTTGATGTTCAGGTTTACGGTCAGCGCCCCTGCACCGAGGTTGGCCTGGGCGAACGGGTCGGATACCGGGTACATCATGTGAAGGTACTGGCCCGTAGCGGCGTTCTGCGCGGATGCGGCCGTGCCGAAGAAGTGCTTAAGGAGCGTGCCCGCCACGCCTTTGGAGCCGCCGGCCTCGGTGAAGAACGGCATCTCGAGCGAACCGCTCCACTTGCGCACCATCCGGTATACCGAGGAGTAGCCCTTGCGGGAGTCCTCTCCCCTGAACTCCGCCGTCTTCCTCTCGTCGAACTCGAGCTTTGGTATGCCGGGGTTGAGCAGCGGGACGAAACCCACCGCCACCGACTCCTTCACCCCCCTCGAAGCCTCCTCGCCCAGGGCGAGGTAAATCCTGTTATCCGCCATCTGATGCCACCTCCTGAAAATGCTGGTTACCGTTTGAGAAGGTCTGATCTATTCAGACTTTCCTGTGCACACGGATGTGCCGCCATTTTCGTTGGCTGCAAGCCATCGAAAATGTGAGAAAAGAAAAATCACATTTTTCCTTTCCGTCTCTGAATAGTTCAAGGACGAATTATTCAGAGGTTACTTATATGACAAGAAAGACTCTATGACTCCCTGTACCTGACTATCGCCCGGAGCGTCAGAGACGACCTGTTCCTGTCGTTTTTCGCATCCACCCCGGCTATCGTCACCCTGCTTACGTACATACTCGCGGCAAGCTCCCCGGTGTTCAGTGCTTCCACGGTGAGCGCGCCCCTTATGGCGTGAGCCCACCGCTGCTGCTCGCGTATCGTCTCCCAAGGGTCCTTCTCCGCGAGCATCACCCCTATCGAATACTCGACCTCCGCGTACACGGGCCTTTGCCCGTGGGAGCTCTCGAAGCTCTCAGAGGAGTAGAATATCCGTCCGAGTGGAAGCAAGCTTGACGGGGTAGCCTTGCGGTCGTCGAACGCCTTTCGCGAGAAGTGGATGCCAAGCCTCTTGAGTACCGCCTCTATGTTGTCTGTTATCGTTCTTACGGTATCGAAGTTGCTCATCTCCTGCCCGTCCTTATGGTTTTTATCCCGGCATCGTTCTCCGGGGAGGCGATGTAGCCGTCGCCGGAAGAGTCGTACTTGAAGTTTATCGATCTGAACGCCACGTCCGCCCTCTTCTCATACTCCCTCCACATCTCCCACCAGAAGTCGTCGCTCCCGGCGGCCATGGACTTGCAGACCTCGGCCACGGAAAAATATATGTGAGCCTCCCTCAGGTCATACGGGTCGAGCACGAGCGCCGGTCTCTTGCCGAGCCTTACGAGCCTCTCCTCCATCTTCTCGAACGCCCTGCTTATCTCCTTCGAGTACGAGCGCGTAAGCGTGTACCTCTCCCCTGCAGCTATCGCCCCCGAAAAATCGGTGGTGGTGACGGTGCCCGTGGACGATGCGAAGCCCGAGACCTCGCGCGTCTCGTCCTTCGTGGCAGAGTATGCCAGCCCCCCGGTAAAGTAATCGTCCTCGAACCTCTTGAGCTCCGTATCGACTATGGTCGTTGCGCTCCCGCCCTCGGCGGTGCCGCGCACCCGCCAGCCATTGTCCTTGAGCTGGGGCAGCTCCACGGTAATGTCGTCGTCCGTCACCACGCCCGCGAGACGCGAGTTCACCACGTCATAGAAGAGCGTCAGGTACCATGTCTTCGTGTCGTAGACGTAGGTGACGACGGCCTTGTAGTTCTCGCCGAGCGCGGCGTTGTCCGCGGTGCTCAGGTTGTAGGAGAGCAGCCCGTCCGCGCCCACCGCCATGGCCGCGCCGTCCACAAGCCTTACGTCCCCGCCCGGCATATAGACCGTAAGGAGCGCGGAGGCCGGGACGACCTTCCTGTTGAACTCGTATATGTATGTCTTGAAAGTATCCGGCGTACCTTTGATGAACTGCTGCTTCACTCCTCACCTCCGCCGGGCCGCTTACCGCGGCCCCTGATTTTTGTTTACAGCCCTTGCCGGCCTCGACCGCTGCGCACGTATCTTGGTCTTCGTTACGCACCGGTCTATACGCACGCTTCCTTTCTCATGGGAGCGCTTCTCCGGCGCGAGGCCTCTGGTCATAACAACGCCACCGCGCGGCGCAGAGGCCACAAGCGGGGGTCTGACCCGCTGATGCGACACACCCGTACGCCATACCCCGATAGAGAATGCCGGGACAGCCGCCCCACCCACCGAGGCCGCCGCTCCCTGGACCGCAACGGCCTTTACGGGCACGCCTTCGATAACGGCGCGGGGGGTAGAGCCCCTGGCAGCGGCGCAGGAGACGGTCCATCCCCAGAGGGCTATCGCCTTCGCGCCGCCGCCCCA
>JBHHYT010000064.1:0-14608 GCA_046757705.1 Thermodesulfobacteriota bacterium | reverse complement strand
GGTGCGGGGGGGGGCAGCTAGTGTGGATTGGGCAGATGGGGGGCAGATGGGGATGAGCCGGGGCAGGTTTGGTTATGATGGGTAGACGGGCGGGCGCAGTCTGCGTCCGTAGCGCCTGATTTTCGCCATAACGGTCAGCTCGGGGCGTCGTGGGCGCCGAGCTGGGCTGCGAGGAGGAGACGATGGGCATGGAAGATCTCAGGTGTACTGAAAGCCGGTCCAGGTGTTCTGGCGCGTCCGCCGGCAAGCTTGTGTTGACCTGCCTCGCGTTCCTGTTTCTGTTGGTCGCGTGCGCCGGGAACAAGGGGGTCGTAAAGCCCGATTACTCCGAGGTGCTGGGCCGCTGGACACGCTCCGGGAGCATATACGAGGGCTTCGAGAGCCGGCTCTACATGAGCGCCACGTACAAGGCCCCCGCTTTCAGGGAGGCCTACATCGACAGGTACGTCGAGGACTACGAGCTTGGCCCAGCTTACAGGGACCTGCTCCTCGGTCGCGAGACCGAGCAGTCCGGCAAGTATAACGAGTTCTTCTTCGCCGCCTACACCCCCGTGGACAAGTGGAACGACTTCGACCGGAAGGACTCGGTCTGGAGGCTTTACTTCGAGGACAGCTCCGGAGCGAAACTCTCGCCCATCTCCATAACGAAGCTCGACAGCTCTGACCCGGTCATCAGGGAGTTCTTCCCCTACTTCGACCTCTGGAGCTCCGCCTACATCGTAAAGTTCCCCAAATACTCGGAGACCGGCACGGAACCGATACCATCGGAAGAGACCGGGTACATAAAGCTTATCGCCACCGGCGTGCTCGGCAAGGGCGAGCTCGAATGGCGCCTGAAGTAACCACGCGGTCCCGGCCCCCGCGCTCATCCTTTCCCTCACGGTGCCGTTTGAGGACAACCCCCTCTCGATGACCGGACGCGTCCGGCGGATTGTGAGCCTCAATATCCTGCCCAGGTGGATTTTTTCTTGCAACAGCCCTTACTTTGTGATAAATATCTTCGATTAAGTAATCCCCGGATAATCCGTCCCTCAATTATCCTGGGATGAAAAAGAAAGATACGATTTCCCTTTTTCTTACTATATCAATGGCTTGCAGCCATCGATAATGGCGGCACATCCCGGTGCCGCGGAAGGTCTGAACCGATCAGCCCTTCGTCAACCATTACGCACGCCCCTGTTTTAGCCGGCGGTGCCCGAAAGGGTTCCGGTGTACACCGGGGCGGAGGTAAAAAAACCGAAAAAAAGGAGAGTAAAAATGGCTTACCTCACTATGAAGCAGCTTCTCGAATCGGGCGTGCACTTCGGCCACCAGACCAAGAGGTGGAACCCCAAGATGAAACCCTACATCTACGGGGCGCGCAACGGAATCTACATCATAGACCTTCAGCAGACGGTCAGGTACTTCAAGGAGGCCTACGAGTACATAAAGGGTGTTACCGCCAAGGGCGGGCAGGTGCTATTCATCGGCACCAAGAAGCAGGCCCAGAACGCCATCCAGGAAGAGGCCAGGAGATGCGGCATGGGGTTCATCAACAACCGCTGGATAGGCGGCTTCCTCACGAACTTCGAGACCGTCAAGAAGAGCATCAACAGGCTCAAGGAACTCGATGACATAGAGAACAACCCGAACTATGCGAGCTTTACCAAGAAAGAGCTGCTCATGTTCGGCAGGGAGCGGGACAGGCTTGAAAAGTACCTCGGCGGCGTGCGCGACCTCAACGGCGTGCCCACGACGCTGTTCATAATCGACGCCAAGAAGGAGGGTATCGCCATCAAGGAGGCGAAGAGGCTCGGCCTGGACGTCGTCGCCATAGTCGATACCAACTGCGACCCCGACGACATCACTTACGTGATACCCGGCAACGACGACGCCATAAGGGCCATAAAACTCTTCTCGTCGGCGGTAGCGGACGCGTGCCTCGAAGGCAAGGCCATCTACGAGGAGAGCCTGCAGGCGAAGTCCGACAAGAAAGAGAAGCCCGAGGCCGCACAGGCCCCGGTAGAGGCCGTCCCGGCGGTCGCTCCCGCCGCGGAGCCCAAGGCCGAGCCCACCGCGCAGCCCAAGGCCGAGCCCACCGCGGAGCCCAACGCCGCGCCCGCTGCGGAGCCCAAGGCCGAGCCCGCCAAGGAGCCCAAGGCCGAGCCCGCCGCGCAGCCCAAGGCCGAGCCCGCCAAGGAGCCCAAGGCCGAGCCCGCCGCGCAGCCCAAGGCCGAGGAAAAGCCCGCCGAGGGATAAACATTGAAAAAAGCTTTCAAGGGGGTTTTCAGGTAATGGAAATAACAGCATCAGCGGTAAAGGAACTAAGGGAAAAGACCGGGGCCGGCATCATGGACTGCAAGAGGGCCCTTTCGGAGAATGACGGTGACGTTGAAAAGGCGATAGTCTTCCTTCGCGAGAAGGGGCTGGCCGCCGCGCAGAAGAAGGCGAGCAGGGTGGCCGCCGATGGCCTCGTTCTCTCCTACATACACGGCGGCGGAAAGGTCGGCGTTCTCGTCGAGGTCAACTGCGAGACCGACTTCGTCGCCAAGACAGACGGCTTCGCGGAGCTCGTCAAGGACATCGCCCTGCACATCGCCGCCATGAACCCGCTCTACGTAAGGCGCGAAGAGGTGCCGGCGGAGGTCGTGGAGAAGGAAAAGGAGATATACGCCGCGCAGGCCAGGGAATCCGGCAAGCCGGACCACGTCATACAGAAGATGATAGACGGCAAGACCGAGAAGTTCTTCAAGGAGGTCTGCCTCCTTGAGCAGCCCTTCGTCAAGGACCCGGACACCACCATCGGAAAGCTCATCATCGAGGCCGTCGCCAGGCTCGGTGAGAACATCACCGTAAGGCGCTTTACCCGTTACAAGGTCGGCGAGGGCATCGAGAAGGAGACCACCGACTTTGCAAGCGAGGTCGCCGCTCAGGCCTGATGGCCCCTCCGGGCCGGTCGGGCCAATAGGACAGACTGGCCAGAGGGCCAAGGGGCAGGGGGGCCGGTTGTGTCAAACGGGGTCGTACGGATCAACTGGCCGGAGGGGATGGCAGGAGGCGTAGCCCCTGTCGCGCGCTTGCCAAGAGGGGCGTTACGGTCTGTGACAGCGGTCTATCTCCCTTGCCGTGCGTGTGGCTTGAAATATCCTGAAAACGATTGCTTACCAACATTTCCTCACAAGAGATATCAAGTATGCCGGAGTTGAAATACAACCGTATCCTGCTCAAGCTTTCGGGCGAGGCCCTCATGGGCGATATGGAGTATGGCGTTGACACCAAGGTCGTCGGCTCCATCGCCGAGGAGATCAGGAGGGTGCATGAGTACGGCATCGAGATAGCGCTTGTGATAGGCGGCGGCAACATCTTCAGGGGTGTCTCGGCCAGCGCCAAGGGTATGGACAGGGCCACCGCCGATTACGTGGGCATGCTCGCAACCATCATCAACTCCCTGATGCTTCAGGACGCCCTCGAGAAGCACGGCGTCTACACACGTGTACTCTCCGCCATTGAGATGAAGGAGCTTGCGGAGCCTTACATCATGAGGAGGGCCGTAAGGCACCTGGAAAAAGGCAGGGTCGTCATCTTCGCCGCCGGCACGGGCAACCCCTACTTCACCACCGACACCGCCGCGTCGCTGCGAGCGATGGAGATACACGCCGACGTGATACTCAAGGGCACGAAGGTCGACGGGGTCTACGACAGGGACCCGATGAAGGACAAGGACGCGGTAAAGTACGACACGCTCCATTACATAGACGTGCTCAAGGACGGCCTGAAGGTGATGGACACCACGGCCATCTCACTTTGCATGGACAACAAGCTCCCGATAGTCGTATTCAATATCAAGGAGCCGGGCAACCTTCTGCGTGTCCTGAAAGGCGAGCCCATCGGCACGGTGGTTTCCTGACGCTGCTTCAACATCATTAACTGAAACTGACAGGGGCGGGAGAGATGAAAGACGAGATACTGAGCGACGCCAGAAAGAGGATGGAAAAGGCCATAGAGGCATTGAACCACGAGCTCGGGGGGCTGCGCACTGGAAGGGCCTCCATCGCGATACTCGACGGCGTGAAGGTCGACTACTACGGGACCGTCACCCCGATAAACCAGCTCGCGACCCTCTCTGTGCCCGAGAGCCGCACGATTACCATCCAGCCATGGGACATCTCCCAGGTAAACGCCATAGAGAAGGCCATCATGAGCTCGGACCTCGGTCTGAACCCCTCGAACGACGGCAAGGTCATACGCATAAACATCCCCCAGCTGACCGAGGAGAGGCGCAAGGAGCTGGTAAAGCTCGCGCGCAAGTACGGCGAGGAGTGCAAGGTCGCGATACGCAACGTCAGGAGGGACGCCAACGAGGCGTACAAGAAGCTCGAAAAGGAGAAGCAGATATCCCAGGACGAGCTCAAGAAGCACCAGCAGGACGTGCAGGACCTTACCGACGCTCAGACGGCCCGGGTCGACGAGATACTGCCCCGGAAGGAAGCCGAGATAATGGAGGTCTGACCCTTTTTTCTTCTCCCCGCGAACCTTTTTTTTACATGATGGGGCCCCTGACCCGTCTTCACGATACGGCCTCCGGGTGCGTGCCCGGCAAGGGTGCCCATTCGAGCCAAACCCTGCCTTTACAAACAGAAATCATCTTATTGCTTGTGGCTAAATCCTCTTTATGGTAGATTTTATTCAATGGATAATTCCGTCAAAGACAAGCTGCCAAGGCACATAGCCGTCATCATGGACGGCAACGGCAGGTGGGCCAGAAAAAGGCTCCTGAACCGCATCAACGGACACCGCAAGGGCATAGAGGCCGCAAGGGCGACCGTGAGGCACTGCAGGGAGATCGGCATCGAGTGCCTGACCCTGTACACCTTCTCACGCGAGAACTGGAACCGTCCGGCCCACGAGGTGAAGATGCTGATGGTCTTCCTCGAGCACCACCTCAAGGAAGAGGAGCCGATGCTCATCGAAAACAACATTCGCTTCAAGGCCATCGGCAACATCTCCGATCTGCCCGAAGGCGTGCGCACCGTAATAGGCCGCCTCGAGCGTGAGACAGCGGACAACACAGGCATGACGCTCCAGCTCGCCCTCAGCTACTCCGGCAGGGAGGAGATCACCAGGGCCGCTCGCGAGCTCGCGCGCCGGGCCGCCGCCGGGGACCTACGCCCGGAGGATGTCACCGAGGAGGTCTTCGAGAGCGCCCTTTACACCGCCTCCGCACCCGACCCCGACCTCCTCATAAGGACGAGCGGCGAGAAGAGGATAAGCAACTTCCTGCTCTGGCAGATGGCCTATACGGAGATATACATTACAGGTGTCATGTGGCCGGACTTCACGACCGATGACCTCGACGCCGCTATACGCGACTACATGGGCAGAGAGCGCAGGTTCGGGCTCGTAAAGGAGCAGGGCGTGGGCGTGGCGGGCTGAACGGCCCGTCATTGAAAATACCGACCGTCGGCGCAGACCCCGGCCTTGCGCTACGGCCATGCGCCCCGCAGGAGCTTCCGGGCGTTCTTATACACGGGGGTCCGCCGGTTCATGGGGGCGGCCCCGGTAATCTACGGCCGCCGCACCGGGCGCGGGCGGAAAATCCAGAGTCAAAAGGGGGCGGGATCTGAAGAGGGTACTTACCGGCTGCATTCTAATTCCGTTAGTCATATTCATAGTCCTTTATACCTCCGCTTTCTGGATACTCGTGGCATCTTCCGCACTGACGCTCCTCGCCCTTCTGGAGTTCAATAACCTGGCCATACTCAAGACGAGGGACAGGCGCGCGGACGCGCTGGCCGTGCTGGCGGGCGTCGTGGTGCCGTCGATCCTGTTCTTCTGCGGCGTGGCGGCCTTCGTGCCAGTGCTGCTCGCCGCGGTCTTCGTCTTCTTTCTCAGCTCCTTCGTATGCGGGCGGGAGCTGAAGGACTCCGCGGCGGACGTTGCCTTCAAGGCGCTCGGGCTGGCCTACATAGCGCTGCCGTTCTCCTACTTCGCGCTCATAAGCAGGCTCGAGAACGGCAGGTGGTGGATAATATTCCTCTTCGCCGTGATATGGGCCAACGACACTTTCGCATACTGCGTGGGCAAGAGGCTTGGCAGGCACAGGTTGTGCCCGGCCATAAGCCCCAAAAAGACGGTGGAGGGGGCGCTCGGCGGCCTCGCCGGGGGGATAATAGCCGCGCTCCTGATCGACCGCTTCGCAGGCCTCGGCGCCTCTTACGCCGGGGTCGTCGTGCTTTCCGTACTCCTCGGGCTCGTGGGCATGGCGGGCGACCTCGCCGAGTCTGTCTTGAAGAGGGGCGCGGGCGTGAAGGACTCGGGCACGATAGTGCCCGGCCACGGCGGCGTGCTTGACAGAACGGACAGTCTGATATTTACGGTACCCGTGCTCTTTTATTACCTGACCCTGCACCCCGTCGCATGACGGACGATGAGATAACGACATGAAAGGAATCGCCCTCCTCGGGTCCACCGGCTCCATCGGAACCAATACCCTTGAGGTCATAAGGATGCACCCGGACAGGTTCAGGGTGGTCTCGCTCGCCGCCGGCGCGAACGCCGGGCTCCTGGCCGAGCAGGCCCGCGAGTTCCGCCCGGCCTACGTCTCGGTGCTCGACGGGTCCGTGGCCGAGCGATTGAAGGGCCGCCTGCCCGAGGGCACCTCCGTGGGCTTCGGCGTCGAGGGCGCCGTGCGCGCCGCCACCTTCGACGGCGTGGACACCGTTGTCTCCGCCATATCGGGGGCCGCCGGGCTCGTGCCCACCATGGCCGCCGTCTCGGCGGGCAGGGACATCGCCCTTGCGAACAAGGAGACGCTTGTGACCGCCGGGCCGCTCGTGATGGAAGAGGCGCGCAGCAACGGCGTCGCGCTCCTTCCCGTGGACAGCGAGCACAGCGCCATCTTCCAGGCGCTCTCCGGCCACAGGAAAGAGGACATAAAGAGGATAATACTGACCGCCTCCGGCGGCCCGTTCCTCAACTCCCCTCTCTCTGGCCTGCGCGACGTCACGCCCGAGCAGGCGCTGGCCCACCCGAGGTGGAAGATGGGCAGGAAGATATCCGTAGACTCGGCCACGCTCATGAACAAGGGGTTCGAGGTCATAGAGGCCTCGTTCCTCTTCGGCACTCCCGCATCGAGGATATCGGTGGTGATACACCCGCAGTCGGTGGTCCATTCGATGGTCGAGTACCTCGACGGCTCCATCGTGGCGCAGCTCTCCAACCCGGACATGAAGGGGCCCATAGCCTACGCGCTGGGGTGGCCCGAAAGGATAGAGGCGGGCACAGAGGGGCTCGGCCTTGCCGGCCTGCGCCTCGACTTCTCCGAGCCCGACCCTGTCAGGTTCCCGTGCCTCGCTCTCGCCTACGAGGCGCTCGTTGCCGGGGGCACCGCCCCCGCGGTGCTCAACGCCGCCGACGAGGTCGCCGTGGAGAGGTTCCTATGCGGCGAGGTGGGGTTTACCCGCATATACGAGGTAATCTCGGAGGTGCTCTCCAGACACTCCCAGTCGGCCATAACCTCCGTCGGGGACGTGCTCGAGGCGGACCGCTGGGCAAGGGCGGCGGCCGAAGAGGTGGTAAGGGGCAAAAAGCTCGGAATGAGTTGAAAAATCTGGTAAAATAGATTTTGCCGTCCGAAGACCCTGCCTTGCGCAAGTTTGAAAAAAATTCAATAAGAAAAGGAAATCACCGAAAAACAAGAAATGACTACTCTAATCTCCTTCATAATAGTCCTCGGTCTTTTGATATTCATCCACGAGTTCGGCCACTTCTCCGTTGCGAAACTTTCAGGCGTAGGGGTCGAGAAGTTCTCTCTCGGCTTCGGCCCCAAGCTCATCGGCGTACAATGGGGCGAGACGGAATACCTGATCTCGCTGTTGCCGCTCGGCGGTTACGTGAAGATGGTCGGGGAGTCCTCCGGCGAGGAGATCTCCGAGGAGGACAAGTTGAGGTCCTTCACCCACAAGCCGGTAAGGACGCGGGCGGCCATCGTCGCCGCCGGCCCGATCTTCAACCTCGTCCTGGCGGCCATACTCATGCCGGTGATATTCATGATAGGGGTCAAGGTACCCGCCTTCCTCGAGCAGAAGCCCGAGATAGGCTACGTGGTCCCGGACGAGCCGGCTGCCAGGGCCGGCATCCGCCGCGGAGACCTCGTGGTGGCCGCCAACGGCGAGAATATGGAGAACTGGGAGGAGCTTACCGAGGTGCTCGCGTTGAGCCCCGGAAGGGCCGTGGAGCTTACCATAGCGCGGGACGGCCAGACCCTGCGCACGGCTATAACCCCTGAGCCGGCGAAGGCGACCGGCGCGGGTTACGGCGGGATGCTGCCGCAGCTGGACCCGGTGATCGGCGAGGTCGCCCCCGGGTACCCAGCCAAAGAGGCGGGCCTCGAGCCCGGGGACAGGATACTGTCGGTAGACGGGCACAAGATAGGCCACTGGGTCGAGCTCGAGGAGCTGGTGCACAACAGCGGGGACGAGAAGAAGTTCGTCGTCCGGCGCGGGGATGAGACGCTCGAGTTCTTGATTACGCCGAAGCTCAACGAGGAGGCCGGCATCTATCTTGTCGGGATCTCCAGGCAGGAGGACCCGGTGCTCAGAAGGTACGGCTTCGTGGAGTCCATAAAGAAGGGTACGTATACCTCCTACGAGATGACCTCGCGCCTGTTCATGGTATTGAAGGGGCTTGTCCTCGGCAAGTACTCCCTGAAGACGCTCGGCGGGCCGATAATGATAGCGCAGGTGGCCGGAAGGGCCGCCAGGACAGGGCTTGCGGAGCTGCTCACACTCGTGGCGTTCCTGAGCCTCCAGCTCGGGATCATAAACCTCTTTCCCATCCCGGTGCTCGACGGCGGGCACATAATGTTCTTCGGCATCGAGGCGGTCAAGGGCAAGCCGCTTAGCGAGAAGTTCATGGCGGTCGCGCAGCAGGTCGGCATCGTGCTCCTTATATCCCTTATGGTCCTCGTTACCTACAATGACCTCTTCCGCATATTCGGTTGACCCCGCGCGCCCCGGCGGCGCAACGGTGCTCGCTCTCGACACGTCCGCGCCCCGCGGAGGCATCGCCCTCCTTGAGGGCGGTCTCCTCGTGAAGGAGGCCTCTGGGCCCGTGGAGGGCAGGCACTCCACGTGGCTCCCCGGCGCGATAAGGTCCTTGCTCGAGGACGCCGGGCGCAGCCTGGCCGATATCGACGTATTCGCCACGGCCGTCGGCCCCGGCTCCTTCACAGGCGTACGGGTCGGGGTTGCCACGGTGAAGGGGCTCGCATGGCCTCTGGGCAGGAAGGTCTACGGCGCCTCCACCCTCGGCGCTATCGCCCGCAACTTCTCCGCTGGCACCGTCGTCTGCCCTGTCCTCGACGCGAGGAGAGGGCAGGTCTACGCCGCGCTCTACAGGGTCCTGCCCGATGGCGCACAGCTGCTCATGGATGAGGCGGCCTTTACGCCGGAGGAGCTTTTAGGCAAGGTCAAAGCGGTGTGCGCCCCCGGCCCGGTCGTCTTTGCCGGGGACGGCATCGATGTATGCGCCCGTGAGGCGCTGGAGTCCCTGGATGGCGCCGCCCTGGCCCCCGCCGAGCTGTGGCGCTCAACCGCGGCGAACGTGGCACGCATGGCCGGCTGGGACCTGCCGGGGGCCGTCGACCCGGCCCTGCTGGCCCCGGTCTACCTCCGCAAACCCGGCGCCGAGTTCAAAAAGTCCCCCAAAAACAAATAATCGGTAGACTTTTGTCCCTTTTTATCTTAAAAATATGCAGAGACACCGGTTATTTCATGGCTCAGTCCTGTTGACAAGTTTCAGCCGTTGGGTTAATATTAAAGTGTTTTTAACAGGAAAATCCGGCCTTTCCGAGGAGACGGCCCTTCGTTCAGGCACGGGGCCATTTTTTTTCAGCGCCCTTTTCCGTGCCGGCGCGAGGCACCGTCGCTGTGGCCATGTCCGGGGGTAGCCTGCCCGGAGAGGCATGGGCGGGCCTTGCTTTGGAGCTTCCGCGCACAAGGGTTTTCTTTACCATATTACGTACTCTGGCCCGGAGGCGGGCCGCGGGGGGCCAGCCCCGCGAGGCATCTTTAACTTTTTTAGACAAGGAGGCCTTCTATGGAAAAGCATGATGAAGAGTTGGCTAAAAGACTCCTCAGGGAGGACGTGGAGTTCAAGAAGGCATACAAGGCCCATAAGAGCTACGAAGAGAATATAGCGAAGCTCGACAAGAAGAAACAACTCAAACCCGAGGACGAGGTGGAGATAAACAGGCTCAAGAAGCTCAAGCTGGCCCTCAAGGACGGCATGGAGAAGAAGCTGGCCTCGTACCGGGCGAAGATCGGATAGGAGCAACGGCACGGATGGCAAAGCGCAGTGACAGGATTACGAAGGGCCTCGAAAGGGTGCCGCACAGGGCGTTGATGTCCGCCACGGGCATGCCGCGCGGTGAGATGAAAAAGCCCATCATAGGGGTCGCCACGAGCTTTACCGACCTCATACCAGGGCACATCGGCATGAGGGACCTCGAGAGGTTCATCGAAAAGGGCGTACACACCGGGGGAGGGTACCCGCAGTTCTTCGGCCTGCCGGGGATATGCGACGGCATCGCCATGGGCCACAGGGGCATGCACTACTCCCTGCCTTCGAGGGAGCTCATAGCCGACATGCTCGAGAGCGTGGCCGAGGGGCACGCCTTCGACGGCATGATACTGCTCACCAACTGCGACAAGATAACGCCGGGCATGCTGATGGCCGCGGCGCGCGTGAACATACCCACCATCGTGGTGACCGCCGGGCCGATGATGACCGGAAGGTACAGGGGAAGGAGGACCTCCTTCATACGGAACACCTTCGAGGCAATGGGGCGCTTCAGGGCCGGGGAGATAACGAAGCAGGAGCTCGACGCCTGCGAGAGCGGGGCCTGCCCCGGGGCGGGGAGCTGCCAGGGGCTCTACACCGCGAACACCATGAACTGCCTTACCGAGGTCATGGGCATGAGCCTGCCGTGGTGCGGCACAGCGCTCGCCGCATCCGCCGATAAGAGGAGGATAGCCTTTGCCAGCGGCGAGCGCATCGTCGAGCTGGTAAAGAAGAACGTCACGCCGCGCAAGATCTTGACGCGCGCGGCCTTTGAGAACGCCATACGCGCCGACGTCGCGCTCGGTGGCTCGTCGAACACCGTCCTGCACCTGCTCGCCATAGCCAACGAGGCCGGGGTGAAGCTGCCTCTGGAGCTCTTCGACACCGTGAGCAGGCAGACCCCGCACATAACATCCATCGAGCCCGTGGGCGACCACTACATGGAAGACCTGCACTGGGCCGGAGGGATGGGCGCGGTCCTCTACCGCTTGAAGGACCTGGTAAGGGACAACCCGACGGTCTCGGGCAGGCGCGTAAAGGCCATCATAAAGGAGGTCGATTACATCGACGACGCAGTCATAAGGCCGCTGGACAGGCCGTACCACCCCGAGGGCGGCATAGCCGTGCTCAAGGGAAATCTCGCACCGTTCGGGGCCGTGGTAAAGCAGTCCGGCGTCAGCGATAAGATGATGCGCTTTACCGGCTCCGCCCGTGTATTCGACTCCGAGGAGGCGGCCATGAAGGCCATCCTCGCCCGCCGCGTAAAGGCCGGCGACGTGGTCGTCATCAGGTACGAAGGCCCCAGGGGCGGGCCCGGCATGAGGGAGATGCTCGCGCCCACCGCAACGCTCATGGGCATGGGCCTCGGCGAATCGGTGGCGCTCATAACCGACGGCAGGTTCTCCGGCGGCACCCGCGGGCCGTGCGTGGGGCACATCTCGCCAGAGGCCGCCGAAGGCGGCCCCATCGCGCTGATAAAGGAGGGCGACAGCATTGAGCTCGACATACACGCGAGGAAGCTCGAGCTTCTCGTAAGCCCTGAGGAGATCGAGGCCAGGCGCAGGCTGTGGAAGGCACCGCCGCCCAAGATAAGCTCCGGGTGGCTCTCCAGATACGCGAAGAACGTAACAAGCGCGTACACCGGGGCCGTTCTAAAGGCTTAGGCGGTTGACTCTAACCGTTTCAACGGCCGAGGGGATGTCTATGCGGCGTATCCCCGCTTCGTTCTAAGGGCGCTGGCGATTAACTCTAAACGTTTCAAAAGGGAAATAAAATACAGGTCCACGATATGAAAAAGAACGGTGCACAGGTATTTATAGAATGTCTCTTGAAGGAGGGTGTCGATACCGTCTTCGGTTTTCCGGGGGGCGCGGTACTTCCCATATACGACGTCCTCTACGACTCGCCCCTTAAGCACATACTCGTAAGGCACGAGCAGGGGGCAGTCCACATGGCCGACGGGTACGCGCGCGCCTCGGGGCGCCCCGGCGTGGTCATCGTCACCTCCGGGCCCGGCGCCACCAACACGGTAACGGGCATAGCCACCGCGTACATGGACTCCGTGCCCATGGTCGTCTTCACCGGGCAGGTGCCGACGGCGCTTATCGGCAACGACGCCTTTCAGGAGGCGGACATCGTCGGCATAACGCGCCCGTGCACCAAGCACAACTACCTGGTAAAGGACATAAAGGACCTTCAGAGGATAATAAAGGAGGCGTTCTACATAGCCACCACAGGCAGGCCGGGCCCCGTGCTCGTGGACCTTCCCAAGGACGTACTGAACGCCATGACGGAGTTCAAGTACCCGGACAAGGTGCACATCGAGAGCTACCAGCCCACTTACAAGGGCCACCCCGGACAGATAAGGAAGGCCGTGAACCTCATCATGAAGTCGAAGAGGCCGGTCGTCTACGCCGGTGGAGGCGTGGTGCTCTCCAACGCGGCGGCGGAATTGAAGGCGTTCGTCACGAAGCTCGACCTGCCGATTACGACGACGCTCATGGGCCTCGGGGCGTTCCCCGGCACGCACCCCCTGTTCATGGGGATGCTGGGCATGCACGGCACCTTCTGTGCCAACATGGCGATAATGAACACGGATTGCCTCATCGCCATAGGCGCGCGCTTCGACGACCGCGTCACCGGCAAGATAGACGAGTTCGCGCAGTTCGCGCGCATCGTGCACGTGGACATAGACCCTACCTCGATAAGCAAGAACGTGCAGGTGGACATACCGATAGTCGGGGACGTAAAGAACGTCCTGAAGGAGCTTGGCAAGGCCCTGCCTCCGGCAAAGGCATTGAGGGAGTTCAAGAAGGAGACCGGGGAGTGGCACTCTCAGGTGGAGACATGGGCCGGCACGCACAAGCTCTCCTACAAGAACGACGGGGTGGGCAAGATAAAGCCGCAGTACGTCGTCGAGAAGCTCTACGAGGCGACAAAGGGCGACGCCATCATCACGACCGAGGTCGGGCAGAACCAGATGTGGGCCGCGCAGTTCTTCAAGTACGACAAGCCGCGCACCTTCCTCACCTCCGGCGGCCTCGGCACCATGGGTTTTGGTTTCCCCGCGGCCATAGGCGCGCAGATCGCGTTCCCGAAGAAGACCGTCATAGGCATAGCGGGTGACGGGTCGCTGCAGATGAACATACAGGAGCTCGCCACGGCCGTGCAGTACAGGCTGCCGGTAAAGATAGCGATACTCAACAACATGGTCCTCGGCATGGTCAGGCAGTGGCAGGAGTTCTTCTTCGACAAGAGGTACTCTCACACATGCGCCTCCGTAGCGCCGGACTTCGTCAAGCTCGCCGAGGCGTACGGCGCCGTCGGGCTTTGCGCGAGGAAGACCGAGGAGGTCGAGGCCGTCATAAAAAAGGCGCTCTCCATAAAGGACAGGCCCGTTTTCATGGACTTCAAGGTCGACCCCGCGGAGTGCGTCTTCCCGATGGTGCCATCCGGCCAGCCCCTTAACAAGATGCTTCTCGTATAGCAGGTTGCGGGAGAACGCTGCCTGCCAGGCATACAGATCGATTCCAAACTGGAGGGTTTCGTGCGTCACACCATATCCGTTCTGGTAACAAACGAATTCGGCGTCTTGAGCCGCATCTCCGGGCTCTTCTCCGGGCGCGGCTTCAACATCGAGAGCCTGTCCGTGGCGGAGACCATGGACCCGAAGCAGTCGCGGATGACCATCGTCACCAGCGGCGACAGCAAGGTGCTCGAACAGGTGACAAAGCAGCTCAACAAGCTTATAAACGTCATCAGGGTGCAGGACTTTACCGGCGAGGAGCACATCGAGAGGGAGCTCGCGCTGATAAAGGTCACCGCCAACGCGGAGTCGAGGGCCGAGATACTCTCCATCGTCGATATTTTCAGGGCCCGGGTCGTGGACGTCAGCCCCAGGACGTATACCGTGGAGATTACCGGGGACGAGGAGAAGATAGCCGCCATAACCGGGCTCCTGCGCCCCTTCGGCATAAAGGAGACAGTAAGGACGGGCAGGATCGCCATGGCGCGGAGCCCCAAGCTGAGGTAGCGCCGTCTTTTCGATATTAAAGCCGCATGCGAACAATCAGGGAAGGTCCTGTATGTTCAGGCCCTTGGCGCACAGTGATTGGCCGCCATCTTCAACGGCCGCGGGCCTTTGAAGATACGGAGGAAAGAAAACAAGCCTTTTTCATTTCTTCCCCGATCGATCCATCGATGAATTGTTCGGGGATTACTTGAAGCTGAAAGACTAAATTCCGAGGAGGACGCAGTATAATGAAGGTCTACTACGACAAAGACGCGA
>JBHHYT010000063.1:0-14647 GCA_046757705.1 Thermodesulfobacteriota bacterium | reverse complement strand
GAAGAAAAAATCTCAAAAAAAATTTCAAAAAGTACTTGCCAAATCGCAAAAAAACTATCATAATCGTAACTCCTCTCCAGAAGAAAAATCAGCACTATTAGAATTACCTTCATACGTAACGCTGTGAAATTTTCTGAAAGGAGAGGGGAGCATGCTGGTCAAGTACTACCTTGTGGCTCTCGGCAGGGATGAATACGAGAGCCCGGAAAACTTCTACTGGATGGTGGATAAAGGCGAGAAGTGGCTCAACATCGCTAAAAGGAACATCCTGAAGCCGAAGAGCGACGACGACATAATAAAGGCCGTGGTCGAGACCAACGACCTGACCGCCCTCAACTGGTCGGAGACGCCGCTATACGACGACGGGCTCACCTCCGGCTGGCTCTCGCGGGACGGCAGGTTCTACGGGTGTCCCTCCAAGTACCACGATACGCTCGCGTACTGCGTGCTCGGGATCACGGTAGCCGACCTCGAGAATACTGGGTGGGTCAGGATATACAGCGAGAGGCACTTCACCTGCCTTCACAGGATCAGCGAGGAGCAGAGGAACTGGCTGTCGTCAAACTACTACAGGGTCCCGGATTATTTTTAGGCCTCAGGCCCCGGGACAGGGTTTTCCAGGACCCCGGGTCTTCCCGGGGTCTTTTGTTTTTTCCGTACCCCCCGCCGTCTCCGGGGGCGTACTCCTCTCCCGGTCTGCCGGCCCCATCCCCGTACCCTTTGCGGCGCGCCCGGCGGTGGACCGCAAAGGCGGTGTCCGCGCCTTTCGCGCACCCGCCTGCATCCCTTTTATTGCCTGTCCCGCCCAAAAATTTATAAATTTGCTATACTGTTCATGGGAGGGACGGGTGAGACTTGTCAAGAGGAGGTCCGAGAAGGCGGGCTTGCCGCCGGGCGAGCCTGTCTACGTAGGCACGGAGACAGGCGCGGTAACGGTTACCGCCATCGAGTACGACGAGAAGGACTACTCCATTCGCGTGGTGGACTCGGTGGAGGAGTGCATCCCGTACAAGGGCAAGCCCTCCACCACGTGGATAAACGTCGACGGGCTGCACGAGGTGCGTATAATAGAGAGGCTCGGCAGCTGTTTCGGCCTCCACCCTCTCACCGTGGAGGACATCCTCAACACCGAGCAGCGACCGAAGATGGACATGACCGGCGAGTACATCTTCATAGTCATGAACATGCTCACATACGACGACGACGCCAGGGAGCTGGACTCCGAGCAGGTGAGCGTCATCCTCGGCGAGAACTTCGTCCTCACCTTCCGGGAGAAGAGGGGCGATATCTTCGACGCCGTAAGGGAGAGGCTCAAGACCGACAAGGGACGCATCAGGAAGGCCGGGGCAGATTACCTCGCCTACTCGCTCATGGACACGGTTGTGGACAACTACTTCAAGGTGCTCGAATGCATCGGCGAGGACATAGAGGAGATAGAGGATGAGCTCGTCTCCAACCCCGGCAAGGAGACGGTACAGTCCATACACTTCCTCAGGAGGGAGACCATATATCTGAGAAGGTCGGTCTGGCCCCTGCGGGAGGTGATAAGCAGGCTGGAGCGCGAGGAGACCGCGCTTATAAGGCCGGGGACCTCGGTCTACCTGCGCGACATCTACGACCACACCATACAGGTCGTGGAGGCGGGGGAGACCTACAGGGACCTCATCTCCGGCATGCTCGACATCTACCTTTCGAGCATAAGCAACCGCACGAACGAGATAATGAAGGTGCTGACAATCTTCGCCGCCATATTCATCCCGCTTACCTTCATCGCCGGTGTCTACGGCATGAACTTCAACACGCACGCGAGCCCGCTCAACATGCCGGAGCTGAATTCGCGCTACGGGTACCCCGCGGTCCTCACGGCGATGTTCGCGGTAGGCATTACGATGCTCCTGTTCTTCAGGAAGAAGAATTGGCTCTGAGCCGATAGCACCCAGTTTACGCACCCTCGAAATCGACATGACCCTCCAGGGACCTTTCATCCTGACCTCTTCAAGAAAAATCGAATGCCTTCTATAAAAAGGCGATACCAGGGCATGCCCCCGGGGAATATGCGCAGGGCACCCGGTGGCAGAATTTTGACAAAAATTGTCACTGTTACGCAAAATTGTCACGCATTGGCAGGGGGCTCAAATAAAAAAGTGCTGGTAAATCAACGACTTGGTTGTGGTATGTTAATTGCATGAAATAAAAGCGAGGGAAAAAGTCAAAAAAACGACACTTTTTCGGGTTGTTCAATACGCGGGGATAAGGGGATGGATCGTTCGGACCTGTTGAATTTTGCGAGGAACGGGAAAACAAGGAGGCGATGATGAAGAAAAGGGAGATTCTGCGAAATCAGGAGGGGTTCACCCTCGTCGAGCTTGCCATAGTACTGGTGATTATAGGCCTGATATTGGGGGCGGTCCTGAAGGGGCAGGAGCTTATCAACAACGCCAAGCTCAAGAGGGCGTACAACCAGCAGAGGGAGGTTGCGGCGGCGATATACACCTACTTCGACAGGTACGGCATCTACCCCGGCGACGACAACACCGCCGCGGCACGGTGGTCCGGCACCACCAACGGGAACAACAACGGCCTGATAGGCGGGCTTACCTTCGCCTGCGCCACGGGGGCGACGACCGAGACCTGCCAGGTCTGGAGGCACCTGAGGAACGCCAACCTCATAACCGGGGCCACCACCTCGGCGAAGAACATAAACAACGCGTACGGCGGCACCATAGCGGTCGGCACGGCGACCATTCAGGGCCTGAGCACACAGTGGATAGCCATGGACAACGTGCCGTACGACGCCTGCCAGATACTCGACCAGCAGTACGACGACGGCGTGTACAACACCGGCACCATCAGGGGCTCTGGCAACTACAACAGCGCCACGAGCGGCGCATACGACCTTTACTTCAAGCTGTAACGAGGCTGAGAGGCCCCGCCTTTACGGGGCGTTTGAATCTTTTCGGACACATCAATCGCCCCGTCCAGGGCCCGACTGCGGGCTTGTGCGGGGCTTTTGTTTGAGGCCCCGGCCCGAGGGGCGGGTTTGAAGGGCGGGTTTGAGGGGCGCGGCAAGGCCGCACGCGGTTATACGAAGGCCATAAACGACGCTCCGTCAAGGGGTTTGCCTTTGGACAGGCGAAGCAGGGAAGGGCTCGAGAAAAGGAACGCCGCGACCACGGTCGTATGCAGGGCGGCAAGGCTGCTCGCCCTGCCCGCCGCGCTGCTGGTGGCCGCCTCGGGGTACCTCGTCATATGGTCCGTCTCTCCGGCGGCGCCCCTCGATGAGGTGCTCTGGAAGACCCGTCTCGGGATGGTGCTTACGATAGCGGGCGGCGCCCTTGTAGCTCTCTGGCTCTACAGGTCTTCAAAGTAAAGGGGCTTTATGAGGATATCGAAGGACAGTAGCTGGCTGTTGAAAAACAGCCTGCTGGCGCAATCCATGGATGGATTGCCAGAATGCGAGACAAAAAAAGTCGAGCAATCTGTGAGATCTGGACGGATTCACTCCGGCAAGATCGTAGTTGAAAAAGCCATGGACGGGCTTTTTCAATACCCGGATAGAGGTTTTACCCTTGTCGAGCTGGCGGTGGTGCTCGTCATTGTGGGCATGCTTATAACCATCGGCGCCGGCCTCATCGGCCCGCTCGTGAAGTCCGCCAAGTACAACGAGACGAAGGAGACGCTTACCGGGGCGCTCGATTCGGTAACGGGCTTCGGTACGGTCAACAACCGGGTGCCGACCACGGCGGAGTTCCCCTCGGCCGTAAGGGTGCCCAAAGACGCGTGGGGCGCAATGCTAATCTATATCCCGGAGGCCAACCTCGTAGACACCACGGCGGGCGGGATATGCGGAAGGAAGACGACATCCATAACCGTGCTTCTGTGCCCCGATGCGGCGTGCGCCTCGCCAACGGCCACCATAACGGACGTGGCCTTCGTGGTCCTGAGCGGCGGGGAGAACAAGAACATACAGACCGCCAGCGCCGCCGGCACCGTCAAGGTCTACGACCCGGATATACCGGGCGTGGATGACTACACGGCGGATATGAACAGGGCCGAGGCGTATGACGATATCGTAAAGTGGCTTACCCTCAACGAGCTTCGCATAAAGGCCGGATGCGTAGGGACGCAGTTGAAGGTCTTGAACAACGAGATGCCCTCCGGCACCGTCGGCACCGCGTACTCCGCCGAGGCCTACTCCGACGGGGGCGTGCCCTACGCCTCCGGCGGCAAGTACGGCTGGTGCGTGCAGGGCTCGCTGCCGTCCGGGATCTCCATAAAGCCGAACACCACGAGCGCGGACTGCGCGGCCCTTGCAGAAGGCTCGTGGGGCCGGAGGGACTCGCTCGCCTTCTCCGGCAAGCCCAAGGCCTCGGGGAGCTTCAACATCACGATATTCTCCAGAGACAACAACGACTCCTCCTCATCGAACGACAACGTGGCGCAGAAATCGCTGGTCCTGACCATAAACCCCGCTGCAGGCAAGGGCGGCAAGGGCAAGCCATGACGCGAGGCTGCGCACGGGCAGGCCCTTGAATTCTTGGAGAGCAGATGGGAACTACCGTAGTCACAAGCTTTGAGGACGGCGCCGTGAAGGTGGTCTACGCCTCCATGAAGGGGGGCAGGGTCGTGGTCTACGACGCGCTCGTATTGAAGCCCGGGGACCTGCCGGCCTTTCTCGAAAAGGAGAAGGCAAGGGAGTTCGTGGTCGTCAACTGCTTCAGGGAGACGTGGCAGGAGAGCTTCATAATACCTTCCACGAGCAGGAAGTACCACAGGAAGATCATAGAGACCGAGATACGCAGCCGGTGCCGCTTCGACGACTTCTCGTACATATACACCGTCTCCGGCGAAAAGCTCGTGGAGAAAAGGAAGGTGACCGAGGTCTTCGCCTTCGCCGTGCGCAACGAGGAGATAGACGGGATAATAGATACCTTTACGTCGAAGGGCAAGACGGTAAAGGCGATATACCCGGACATATTCCTGCTCTCCACCATGATAGACTCCACGCGCAAGGCGGTGCTCTGCGTCTCCGAGAACGGGCGCAACAAGACGCTCTTCCTCATGAAGGACGGCAGGATCGTCTTTGTAAGGCAGGCCCACGGCAACGAGCCCGGCATAAGCGCCCCGGACGTGCAGAACATAGAGATGACGCTCAACTACTGCCGCCAGTCGCTCAGGATAAACCCCGGCGCGGTGATGCTTACAGGGAGCCTTTGCAACGACTTCCATGCGGATACCGTCCCGTCCGCTCCTCTCGTCTGCCTCGTCCCCCCGTACAACGTGCGGGCCGCGGGCACGGTCGTGACGGTGGCCCTCGAGTTCATCATCCCCATCTCGGCGCTCAACGCCGAGCCGTACATGGACATCTCCCCGGAGGATTACCGGGGGCTCAGGCTTAAAAAGAGGGCGCTCAAATACTCCACCGGCGCGTTCGCCGCGCTCTCGGCCGTGGTGCTCGTATACACGGG
Source organism: Thermodesulfobacteriota bacterium (assembly GCA_046757705.1). Taxonomy (GTDB): domain Bacteria; phylum Desulfobacterota; class GWC2-55-46; order GWC2-55-46; family GWC2-55-46; genus JBHHYT01. The sequence goes on along the minus strand of JBHHYT010000063.1, from coordinate 9,179 downwards.
TGTTGCGGCGTCCTCCGCGCTGATGGCGCGCTCAAGGCTCGCTGCCCTCGCCTCGGGGCTGCCGGACATAGACGCCGAGCTTGCCGCCTACGACGCCGAGAGGGCGGCGCTCGAGGAGTACGCCCCGGTCATCGCGTCTCTCAACGCCGCGGGGCCGGGCCAGGTCCGTCCGCTCCTGCTGGCCGTATCGGAGATATACACCGAGGGCGTGACCTTCAACCTCATAAGCGTCTCACCCCGGGCCCCCGGGCTGCGGTGCAGGATAGAGGGCGTCATAGAGGCCGCGGACCTCTCCGCCGCACAGGCGCGGTACGACCGCATGATAGCCACCGTGAAAAGGTCGAAGGCGCTCGGGCTTTCGGCACACACGCTTACGCTCAGGGACAAGGGCTTTTTCGTGGAGGTGGACTACAGGTGAACGGCAAAGGCGCGGACGAACTGAAAAAGGCACTGTACAGGCACATCTTCGCGGGCCTGGCCTTCTCGGTGCTGCTCTTCGCGGCGCTCATGGCCGCTGGCTATCGCGACGGGCTCTCAAGGGCAGAGGACAGCCTCGTCAGGATAAGGCGCAACCTCGTGCGCATGCGCGAGTCGGCAGCCGAGATGAGGCTAAAGAAGGGGCTCGTAAGGTCCGTGATACCCGCAGGGTATACGAAGGAGAGCAACAGGGAGCTGATGCTCGTCTCGCTCGAGAAGGCGGCCGCCGAGATACCCGGCGTGAATGTGACGGTCAACGACTTCGTGGAGGAGGGCGGAGAGCTCTCGCTGCCCGTGGTATTCGAGTTCCCGGTCCGCAATTACTACGACGCGGTAAGGAGCGTGGGGTATCTCGAGGGGCTCCCCTTCCCGTACTTCACATTCAAGGGCGTCGTCCTCAGGAGGATAGAAGGCACATCGAGGGTCGAGGGCAGGGTGGAAGGGACTTTCAGGATGCCCGCCCGGAGGCCCGGTGAGCCGGCGGGGGACAATGAGCAATAACAGGTTCATGATACTCGCCTTGATACCCTTCGTCCTCGCGGCGGCGGCCTTCTTCGGGGCGCGGGCCTTCGACTTCGAGGAGATGGTGCTGCGGCCCAACGAGATCAGGGTGCTCCATTTTGCACCCGAGACCGTAGAGGTGAGGATAAGGCGCGGCGCTGTGAGGAAGGCGGGCCTTGCCAAGGACAGGCACCGGCGGGCGGATCTCTTCTACACCACGGGGCCCGCTGCCGGGTACGGGGCGGCCCCGGAGGTGGAGGCCGTAGAGGCGCCGGACCCGTTCGCCATGAAGGTCTCCTTCATAATGCTCAACGGCGGGGGCAGCCGCGCCATAGTCAACAACACGCTGGTCATGGAAGGCGATACGGTGGGCGGGTTGCTCGTTAGAAGGATAGAGCATGACAAGGTGCTCCTTAAAGGCAAGGAGACGAGATGGGTATACATGGAGGGGAGAAGATGAGAGTCTCGAAGACGTTCTTCCGGATGCTGCTGGCCGTGGTCCTGGTGCTGGCGGCCTCGTGTGCGGCCATGCCGGTAAAGGAGGATGCCGCGGCGAGCGCGCCGCTACAGAAGGGGCAGGCCGCGGCCGTGGAGCGGACAGCTCCGGGGGAGGCCCCGGAGGCGGCTGTCAAGGCCGCGCCGCCCCGGCAACAGAGGAAGGAGCCGCCCCCTGTGAGCTTCAGGCCAGCCACCGAGGACCTCTCGCCGCTCAGGACGAGGATAATCTCGATATCCGCGCGGGAGACGAGCCTGCGGGACGTGCTCTATACCATAGCCGACTCCACGGGCCTGAACCTGGTCATGGAAAAGGGCGTGAACCCGGACGCGCCCGTTACCGTCAACCTCCGGAACATGAGGGCTGAGGATGTACTGAGGACGGTGCTCGCCTCGGCAGATTACTTCTACGAGGTGCGGGACAACATACTCGTGGTAAAGCTCATGGACACGCGCATATTCGAGTTCGGCCAGCCACCGGTCATACAGGACTACTCGGTCGAGGTCGGCGGAGACATGCTCGGCAACACGAGGACGGGGGGCGCCGGCGTCTCCGGCAACATCACGCAGAAGGTCACCTCGGACGCCGACGCGTTCAACCTGTGGGATTCCATCGAGAAGAGCATAGGCAACATGCTCGGCGTGCACGCCGGGGCCGTGGGCTCCGGGGAGGCCACGGCCCCGACCTTCAGCGTAAACAGGATGGCAGGCACCGTCGTGGTCACCGCCTCGAAGAAGGACCTCGACAGGGTGGGGACCTACCTGCGCAGGCTCAAGAAGATACTGAAGAGACAGGTGTTCGTGGAGGCGCGCATCGTCGAGGTGCAGCTGACCGACAGCCTCCAGTACGGCATAGACTGGTCCTTCCTCGGGGGCGACTGGAACGGCGTAGGCTCTATAACCTTCGGCACCTCGAAGTTCACGGACACCCTTGCCGGACTGCCCAACTTCAATGTCGCGCTCACCGGCGGGGACTTTACCTCCCTGCTGGAGGCGCTCCAGAAGCAGGGCAACGTGAACGTGCTCTCGAACCCGAGGGTGGGCATCATGAACGGGCAGACGGCTTTCCTGAGCGTGGGGCGCAAGGTTGACTTCATCTCCAGGGTCGAGACCACGTCCACCGGGGTGACGACGACCACTGTGCCCCAGGTGACCTTCACCGTCGAGACGAGCAGCGTCCTGTCCGGTATAATATTCGGGATCGTCCCTTACATAAGTGAGGGGGCGAACGAAAAGATATCCCTCACCATCTCCCCGATAATCTCCGACCTCGTCAAGTTCGACACCAAGACCATAGGTCTTACCGACAGCAACTCGGTGGAGCTGTCGCTCCCGACCATAGACCTGAGGGAGCTTTCCACGACCGTGCGGGTCAAGGACGGGGACATGGTCATAATAGGCGGGCTCATACAGAACAAGGAATCCGTGGAGGACAACAGCGTGCCGGTGCTCTCGAAGATACCCCTTTTCGGGTACCTCTTCAGGAACAGGGACCAGGCCTCGTCGAAGACGGAGCTCATCATCATGCTCAAGCCCGTGCTCGTGAACGAGGCGTGATGCGCGCCCCGGAAGAAAGGCTCGCGGGGGTGGATTAGATGGCCGTGCTCAAGATCGGAGACCTGTTGATATCCAAGGGGCTGCTCACCAAAGAGCAGTTCAGGGTGGCGATGTGCCAGCAGGGTGTAACCGGAAACCTGCTCGGGGACACCATCATTCGCCTCGGCTTCGTCTCTTCCACGGAGATGGGCCAGGCGCTGGCCGAGCAGGCGGGCATAGAGTTCGTGGACCTGTCGCGCTACACCATCTCGGAAGAGGCGCTCCACATGGTGCCGAGGGAGACGGCCGAGAGCACGGGCTTTCTGCCGCTCGACCTGCAGGACGGCGTCTTGAGCATAGGGATCACCAACCCGAGCAACATCCGCGCCATAGACACCGCCGCCCGGTTGAGCGGAGCTCCCCCGAAGGTCTTCATGGTCGATTCCGAGACCTTCTACGAGATGCTCGAGAAGGCGTACTTTTTTCTCAGGCACCCGATAGCCGAGAGGGTGGAGGGCTACACCGCCGAGATAAAGAAGGGCGCGGCCATATCCGGCTCGATGATATCGACCCTGACCGAGCTGCTCGTGATGGACGGCATAAGGAGGAACGCTACCGACATACACATAACCCCGGAGGCCGAGGCGCTGCACATCTTCTGCAGGATAGACGGTGTGCTCCAGCACATATACTGCCTGCCCAAGGCGGTGCACAACGGCATAGTCTCGCGCCTGAAGATACTGGCGAATCTCGACATAGCGGAGCAGAGGCTCCCGCAGGACGGCTCCTTCAGCTTCTCTCTGATGAACAACGTCTACGAGATGCGCCTTTCCCTGATACCGACCATCCACGGGGAGAATATCGTCATAAGGATCCTGAGCGGGTCGAGCCCGCTTATGAGCATGGCGGGCCTCGGTTTTGACGGGGAGGAGACCGGCAGGCTCAGACAGCTCTTCTCCAAGCCCCATGGGCTTATCATGGTCGCCGGGCCGACCGGAAGCGGAAAGACCACGACACTCTATTCGGCGCTTCGTGAGATAAACGTCATAGAGCGCAACGTCCTTACCGTCGAGGACCCGGTGGAGTACAAGCTCAGCATTGTCAGGCAGACGCAGGTCTCCGCCAAGACAGGCTACGACTTCGCCGTTGCCGGACGCAGTTTCATGCGCCAGGACCCCGACGCCATGCTCATAGGCGAGATAAGGGACGAGGAGACGGCGAGCATCGCCATCAGGGCCTCGATAACCGGCCATCTCGTGCTGAGCACCGTACATACCAACGACGCCGTCACCGCTATACCGAGGCTCATAGACCTCGGCGTGGACAGGTTCCTTCTTTCCTCCGCCCTGCTGGCGGTGGTGGCGCAGAGGCTGGTCAGAAAGGTATGCGTAAGGTGCGCGGAGCCTTACTCCTTCGCCCCCGGAGAGCTCAAGGGGATGGGCTTCGGGGACGTAGACGAGAAGGGCGTAAAGGCCGTGCGCGCAAAGGGGTGCGCCGCCTGCAACCAGACGGGCTACCTCGGCAGGACGGCCATAGGTGAGATACTGATAATAGACGACGAGATAAGGGAGCTTATCTACTGCGGCGGCTCCGTAAACTCCATAAAGGAGAAGGCGGTGGCGCGCGGGATGAAGACCATGAGGGACAATGGCATATACAAGGCCTCGGAGGGGATTACGACCTTCGACGAGGTGCTGAGGGTGGTGGGCTGATGCCGTTCTTTTCGTACAAGGCCATAAACGCCGAGGGCGGGGTCATAAAGGGCTCGATGGAGGGGGAGGACATCGACACGGTGCGCGACGCGGTCACGTCCGCGGGCCTCTACATCATAAACCTCAAGAGGACGAACCCCCGCCTCTCGTCCCTGCGCAGGTTCATCCGCATAAGGAGCATAAAGAGGACGGAGATAATAGAGTTCGCCAGCAACCTCGCCGTCATGCTCAGGGCGGGCATGCCTATACTCATGGCGCACTCCGACATAGCCAGGACCCTCGAGAACAGGTACCTGAGACAGACCGTAAACAGCATGCGCAGGATGATAGAGCTCGGCTCGGGCTTTTCCGAGGCCGCAGAGGCGCAGGGGGTCTTCCCCGACATATTCGTCCGCATGACACGGGTGGGCGAGGAGACGGGCAAGCTCGAGAAGAGCCTTCTGGACGTGGCCGCCCACCTCCAGAAGATGGAGGACCTCTCGGCCGCCCTCAAGAGGGCGCTCATATACCCGGCCTTCGCCGTCATCTCCACCCTGGGCGCGCTCCTGTTCTGGCTCATCTACGTGCTGCCGAAGATAATGGACATATTCACGGACATGGGCCTTGCTCTGCCCCTGCCCACGCGGATACTCCTGTTTATGAGCGGGTTCACGCAGTCCTACTGGTACCTGATGGTGATAATCCCGGTGTCGATATTCTTCGCCCTCGGTTATCTGAAGCGGAGGAACCGGAAGGTGGCGTACTACTTGGACATGGCCAAGATAAAGGCCCCGGTCCTGAAGCACATATCATACAACAGGCTTGTTGCCCTGTTCTGCGAGCAGATGAGGATACTCAACACCGCCGGCATCCCGATAGACAAGTCCCTTCGCATCGTCTCCGAGGTCATAGGCAACGAGGTCTTCAGGACGGCGATAGACAGGATAAGGGAGGAGATCGCGCTGGGGGGGAGGATATCGGACTCCCTGGGCAGGCAGAAGGTCTTCCCCCTGCTGGTCACCCGCATGGTGGACATAGGGGAGGCGAGCGGAAGCCTCGATGAGCAGTTCGAGTACCTCTCCGGCCACTACCTGGCCAGGCTCGACGACATCTCGCAGAAGATAAGCAAGATGGTCGAGCCGCTCGTAATAGGCGTTATCGGCCTCATGTTCGCTCTGATCATCCTCGGTCTGCTCCTGCCGGTATACGACCTCGTATCGAAAGTGGGTACAGGATGAACTTTCTCGAATTCTACGGGTTGAGGGAAGACCCGTTCAGACTATCCCCCGACCCGGTATACTTCTACCCCTCGGCGGCCCATCAGGTCGCCCTCAACTCGCTCGACTACACGGTGGAGCAGAAGGAGGGGTTCTGCCTGATCTCGGGCGAGCCGGGCACGGGAAAGACGACGCTGCTGAAGGTCTTCATGGAGAGGTGGGAGCAGAGGGCGGATATCGCCCTGATACTCACCCCGCGCCTCGGACCCGAGGAGTTCCTTCAGGCCCTGTGCGAGGACCTCGGCATCGATGGCGAGTGGGGGGGCGGGTGCGGGGGCAAGGGCAAGATACACCTGCTCAAATCGTTCAGGGACTTCCTGCTCGAAAGGTCGCTGGAGAAGAGGCCGGTCATCATCGTCGTGGACGAGGCGCAGGAGCTGCCGGACTCCACGCTCGAGGAGCTCAGGCTCCTGTCGAACATCGAGACCGGGACGGAAAAGCTCGTGCAGATAGTCCTCGTGGGCCAGCCGGAGATAGAGAAGAGGCTGTCGACCGACACCCTGCGGCAGCTCGACCAGAGGATCACCGTCAGGGCGCGCATAACGCCCCTTTCCGTCGAAGAGATAGCCGCGTACATCAACCACAGGCTCATACGCGCGGGCAAGGGCTTTTTGAGGCTCGACGAGAAGATGGTGCGCCTTATCCACCGTTTCTCGGGGGGGATACCGAGGATAATAAACGTGATAACGTCGCGCACCATCATGTCCGCCTACCTCGAAGGGCGCAACGTTGTGACGGACAGGCACGTAAGGTACGCCATAGACCACCTCGACGGGGGCGGGCTCCCGGCACCCGGGCACAGGAGGGTCCCCTCGGGCGTCTACGCCGCGCTCGCCGTCGTCGTCTTCTGCATCTTCGCCGCCGCCGGGTATTTTTTCATCTTCGAGAGGGGCGAGCCCATGCCGGCGGCTTCGCCCGCGGCCTCCGCCGCGCGGGCGGAGCGTGCCGCCACAGCGCAGCCCGCCGCGCCGGGTCTCGCGCCCGCGAGGGCGAAGAGGGGCGCAAGGCCGTAGCCCTTCATGTCATTTTCCCCGGAGTCCTGCTCCAGCCACCGGGCCACCGGGCCACCGGGGCAGGGGGGCGGGGGGGCGGAGTTGGCGGAGGGGGCGGGGAGCGGGTTCAACCTTTTTCATCGGGGGTGTCAGGGGGCGAATGGGCGAATGGGCGAATGGGCGAATGGGGGCGGAGGGGTCAGTCTCCCGGCGTCGGTACGGTCAGGCCCGGCTGCGCGCCTATCCTCTCAAGCCCTTGCTCCCCGAGAGGGTCGCCCGTCTGCTGGAGCTTCTTGTAGTAGACTGCCGCCTCTTCCGGCATGGCCTGCCTCTCGTAGAGGAGCGCCGTGTTGAATAGCGCCAGCCCGTTGTAAGGCTCTATCGATAGCGCCTTTTTGAGCGCCGCCTCGGCCACCTTGAACCTGCCGAGCTCCGCGTAGACTATACCGGTGTTGATGAGCGCGGGCACGTAGCCGTCGTTTGTACGCACGGAGGCCCCGAGGCTGGCGGCGGCCTCCTCCCACATACCCATCTCCATGTATATGGAGGCTATCTTGTTCATCAGCCTGTAGTTTCGTGGTTCCAGCCTCAGCGCCTTCGAGTAGCTCTGCGCGGCCCTGCCGAGCTCTCCCTGCTTCTCGTAGTCGAGCGCCTCGTAGTAGTGCTGCATTGCCTCCGGGCTGGCCTGCCCGGCCGGCCCGGGCCCGTCGAGGGTGCTTCCGGTAAGGGTGCTCCCGGCGAGGGTGCCCCCGGTAAGGGCGGCAACTGGCGCGGTGCCGGCCCCTTTGGAGCCGCCCTTTACTCGGGCGGGCGGCCTTGAACCCGCCTTCTTGCGCGCGCGTTTGGCGGGAGAAGGTCTTTTACGTGCCTGCCGGGTCTCCTGTGCCGGCGGCGTTGCAACGGCAGCCGGCACGGCAACGGGCGCGGCCGCGACGCGGTCTTGAGCTGCCATCTCCTGCGCAGCGCCGGACGGGCGCACCTCGCCGCCCCGTGTGCCGACGAAAAGCCGCAAGGCGTAGATGGTGGCGATCCCGCAGACCAGCGCGGCGACGGCGACGAAGGAGATAAGCAGCGCGCGCGCACGGGTTCTCTCCTTTTTCTTGTAAGCGTTTATCGAGTTGGTAAGGCCTGGAGGGACGTCTTTGCGGGGCTCGGTCTGCGAAACCTTTGATAAAAGGTCGGTAATCAGGCTCATGGGAACCTTTGTCAATAACTGTTCATGTTATCCGGCGATCAATTAAGTCTACCTCGCCGCTTTTTCTTAGTCAATAACTCTTTTGCTACGGGGTGTGCGCCGGCCTTGCGCCGGGTCCCGGGTAACTGACCGGGGTGAGAGCGTAAAAGATATCGGGCAGGGTATTCGGCGGGGTTGACAAAATTATCCTGTTATGTTAGAAACCTGCTGACTTCTTACAATATTTGAATATCAAGGCGTACTTCCGTCAAGATTATCAGCCAAGATTATCAGCGTGGGCCCGTCCTGGCAGCGCGGCCGGTTGCTGTCCGGACAAGATGGCGCGGGTGGAACGTTACCGCCAGGGCCACCGGCCTACGGCGGCGCCTTTTATTGAACGTACGGGGCTGTAAGCAGAGGGTACTCATCAACATTTTTCAAGGGGACTTTTTGTGATAAGCATTACCTGCAAGAGATGCCGCTCAAAATTCTACACAGTCTCCCCGGATTATAATATAGTATGTCCCTATTGCAACTTCGAGTTCAAGTCCAACTACCCTTCTGGACGCCATGAAGAGCGCTCGGAGATAAGGAAGGGATGCGTCATCATAAAAGGCTCTCTGAGGTTAGAGGCCGAGGTCGTCGACATATCCCATAGGGGCGTTGGCGTAAAGATAGACAGCACGGCCCCTCTTCATGCCAACGAGACCATCCATATTACCATTCAGGACCTCGAAATAGATGCGGATGCCAGGGTCGTCTGGGTAAAGGCCCGGGAAGGCTACGTGACCCAGACAGGACTTCGGTTCAATTAGTCCGTTCAGGTGAAAGGCCCCTGGCCGACGGCTGCATAGGTGCCGGCTGATAAGCCCCGGGCGAAGGCGGTTATGGCCTTCGGCAGGGAGGTCTTCCCGTCTGTGCCATCGGCCCCTTTCCGTATGTCCGGCCACTCTCAATCTCGGGACTCATGGTGTTCCGGACAAAGCATAAATAGAAAATATCCGTTTGACAGTTTCAACCTATAATGATAGCATAA
>JBHHYT010000062.1:0-14698 GCA_046757705.1 Thermodesulfobacteriota bacterium | reverse complement strand
GGGGTAGGGGAGCGGGTATGTAGGGGAGCGGGGGGAGTAAGGGGCGTGGTGGTTAAACCGGGGGCGGTTCGGGAGGCCGGGCCGGAAAGGACCGGTCTTTTACAGGAAATAGAACCAGCCCGGCATATGGGGTCGAGGCTGAGAGATCCGGATAAAATGCATCTTAAAGAGCTTGGCGAGGAGCGGATAATAGAGCTGTTCGCCCGGAAGTTCTCCATTACACACCCGCGCCTGGTAAAGGCCATCGGGGACGACACCAGCGTCAGCATTCAAAAGGGCGGCTCGTTCCTGCTCGCCACCACCGACACGCTCACCGAGGACGTACACTTCAAGACGGGCCTTACCACGCCGGAGCTTCTCGGCGACAAAGCACTCTCCGTATCGCTCTCGGACATAGCCGCGATGGGGGGTAGGCCCATGATATTCCTCGTCTCGCTCAGCCTTCCGGCCTCTACCGGGAAACGCTTCCTCGACCACCTCTACAAGGGCATCACATCAAGGGCCGTGCGGTCCGGCTGCGCCATTGCCGGGGGCAACGTATCGAGGTCGCGTGAGATATCGATTACCACCACCGTGCTCGGCGAGGCGAAAAGTGACGTAGTATACAGAAAAGGGGCCAGCCCGGGTGATATCATATACGTCACAGGCACCCCCGGAGACTCGGCTCTCGGGCTTGCCGAGCTTGAGAAAAAGGGGCTTGCGCGCGCCCGGAGGGGTAGATTCCGCGCCCAGGTGCTCCGCCATCTCGCCCCCGAGCCGAGGCTCGAGGCCGGCGCGGCGCTTGCGCGCGGCGGGCTCGCCACGGCCATGATAGACGTAAGCGACGGCGTGCTCCTCGACCTCAAGCGCCTTTGCCGGGAGAGCGGCACCGGGGCCGAGGTCTTCATCGAAAAGCTCCCCCTCTCCGCCGGCCTCGAAAGGTTCAGGCTCGACGGCAAGGGCCCCGGCTGGGCCGCGCTCTCTCTGACGGGCGGGGAGGATTACGAGCTCCTATTCACCGCCGCCGTGAAAAAGGCCGCCGCTATAAAGAGGCTCTCCGCGAGGCTCGGCCTGCCTGTCACCGCCATAGGCAGGATAACAGGCACGGCAAGGGTAAAGGTTATCGGGGAGGACGGCAGGCCGGTGGAGTTCAAGAAGACCGGTTTCCTCCACTTCTGAACGGGGCGTAAGGACGCCAGGGGCGAATTATTCAGGGATTCCCTAAAGTTAAAGGCTTGTTCAGGCGAAATAGAAGAATCGGAGGCAGGCCCGGCCGCATCTGCAGCCCCCCCCTCATAACTGCATTCGGCTTTCAAATGGCTCTATAATGCCGGGCAAACGCAAGAAAGGCATGGCGTGAATATCAAGGTACCGATAGGATACAAGTTCATACTCGGCTTCATAGCCGTCGTGGCGGCCGCGGCCTTCGTGCCCGGCCTCGTCGAGAAGACCGACGTGGCCGAGTGGCTCAAGGAGCCTTTGAGCTTCCTTACGGCCATAGTGGTGGGCCTGATAATCGGCTCTATATTCACCCGCAGCGTCACGAAGAACTTCAACCACCTGACCAACACCGCCAAGAAGATAAGCAGAGGCGACCTTACCGGCTCGCCGGGGCTCGAACGCTCCACGTTCCAGGACGAGACCAGCGAGCTCGAGGACGCCATAACCGCGATGTCCGAGAACCTGCGCGGGCTGGTAGAGCACATAAAGGAGACCGGCTCCAACCTCGCCGAGGCGCAGGAGATGTTCAGCACCGTGGTCGCCCGCGGCCACGAGACCTCCAAGGACGTCATCTCCGGCACCTCCATAATATTCGACGGCGCGCTCGAACAGGCCAACCACATTGGCGATGTCTCTGCCACCGTAAAGTCCATGGCCGAGCTCTCCGACGAGGTCGCCAACAAGGTGACCGAGAGCGCCAACGGGTCCCAGAAGGTCAACTCCATGGTCCAGCGCGGCGCCACCTCCACCACCAGCGCCATGGAGAAGATGGAGACCATATTCAAGGGCATAGAAAACACGGAGAGCGCCGCCAACAGGCTCAAGGAGAAGCTCAACGACATCCCGCGCATACTCGACGTCATAACCCACATATCCCGGCAGACGGACCTGCTCGCGCTCAACGCCACCATCGAGGCATCCAAGGCCGGGGAACACGGCAGGGGTTTCGCCATGGTCGCCGACGAGGTGAGGAGGTTCGCCGACAACACGAACCACAGCGTCGAGGACGTGGCCCTCATCGTAAAGGAGCTGCGCCTGGAGGTCGAACGGGTCGTGGCCTCGGCGAGCGAGGGCACCTCGAACCTCAAGGGCGGCAGGGACGACCTCAGGAAGATACGCGAGATACTCGTGGACATAACCCACTACACGTCTGACGTGGCTGAAAAGTCCACGATGATACTCGGCCTTACGCACAAACAGAAGGAGAAGGCCGAAAAATCGGTCGAGATAATAGGGCAGGTCGCCAAGATAGCCCGCGAGAACCTGAACACGACCGAGGGAGTGGAGGCCGCCGTCGAAAGGCACGGCGCGGTAATAAAAGAGACTATAGCCGCCTCCGAGAAGCTCTCCGAGCTTTCAAAGGAGCTCAAGGAGGTAGTCGCGAGCTTCAAGCTCGACTGAGCAAAGAGGGCATCCATGGAAACTGACAAGATGGTAGTAGAGCTCGAAGGCTTCTCCATAGCCATCGATACGGGGCTTGTGGCCGGGATAAAAGAGGTGGAGCAGCTACCTTTCATGCCGGGACAAAAGGGCCTGGTCTCGGGCATCATAAGCCTCAGGAACGAGCCCGTTACAGTCATAAACATACACAGGGCCTTCGGCATAGCCTCCGCCGGAAGCGAGAACGAAAGGCCGGGGCCGAGAAAGATCATCGTCATCAACGACAAGGGCAGGCTCCTCGGCATAGACATAGGCTCCTCCGTGGTCTCCTTCCTCTGGGGCGAAGAGCTCAAGGGCAAGGTCACGATGCACGAGGGAAGGTACATAAAAGGCAGGATAGAGGGAAAGAAGGGCCCCATAAGGCTCATAGACCCCGGCGCCCTCTTCGACGAGGCATCACGGATACTCTCAACAGAAGGTGAAAGTGCCTAAAAGAGTCCTTATAGCCGACGATACGGACTTTTACAGGTCCGTTCTCTACGACATACTCTCCAAGGGTGGCTACGAGGTCGTGGGCCAGGCCGTAAACGGCGCCGAGGCGCTGGCCATGGCGGCGCAGCTGCGCCCGGAGATCGTCATCCTCGACATCATCATGCCTGTAAAGAACGGCATCGAGGCGGCCAGAGAGATCAGCCGCCTTAAAGAGCCGCCCAAGATAGTGATGTGCACCTCGCTGGGTTATGAGCCCATCGTGGACGAGGCCATCCGCTCAGGGGCGTGCGCCTACATAGTAAAGCCCCTCTCCGGCGAGAAGGTCCTGAAGACGCTCAGGTGCATTTAACAGGCCACCCCCTGCCCGCGGTGGAAGCAGGATGGGCACGGGGAAGCCTTCACATGACAGAGACCGTTTAAAAAGGAATCGGCCACACCCCGAGGCGCACTGGCTCGACAGCGCCCGGGTGCGGGCCGGAAAAAAGTTCCGATGGATACCTCCAAGTACAAGGCCCTATACCTGCAGGAAGCGGGCGAACACCTATCGGGGATAGAGGAGGGGCTTCTTGCCCTCGAAAAAGACCCGGCAGAGTCCTCGGTCATCGACAACCTGTTCAGGCACTACCACTCCATAAAAGGCATGTCGGCCTCGATGGGCTACGACCCCATCCAGAAGCTCGCCCACAGGCAGGAAGACCTGCTCGACAGGGTGCGCCGTAAAAAGCTCGCCCTCACTGCGGACATGCTCTCCACCCTCTTCGCCTGCCTCGACGGCCTTAAGGACCTCATAGGGATGGTCGAGAGGGACGCGCCCCTTGACGTCGACATAAACCCCTTCCTCGCAAAGATAAAGGACGCCATCACAGGCGGGCGGGATGGCTCGCAGAGGCAGGCATGCCCGCCTTCGAGCGCGGCCCCTCCCTCCCCTCCCCGCACAGCCGCCCCCCCCGCCCCCCCCGCCCCGGCCGCCGAAAGGGCCGCGGGTGAAGACGCGCTTTTGAAGCTGCCGCACGTGATGAAGGTGGAGGGCAAGGTCTTCGACGACCTGCTGACCTCCGTAGGCGACATGTTCATGGTGCTATCCCTGTTCAAGGGGCGCTCGCACGAGTCGCGCGACATAGACTTCAAGGACGGCGTCCACATGCTCGGCAAATCCATAAACACCCTCCACTCGAACATACTCTCGGCGCGCATGCTGCCGGTCGACGACCTTATCGCGGGGCTTCCACGGGTGGTGCGCGACATAGCGATGAAGAGCGGCAAGGAGGTCTCTCTCCATACCGAGGGCACGGACATAAGTCTCGACCGTGCCATACTCGAAAGCCTCGGCTCCCCGCTCGTGCACATGATAAGGAACGCCGTAGACCACGGCATAGAATCCCCGGAGCAGAGGCAGGCCGCCGGAAAGCCCCGGAGCGCCACCATCACCATCCGCGCCTACGACAGCAAAGACCGCGCCGTTATAGAGGTGACCGACGACGGGCGCGGCATAGACACCGAAAAGATACGCGCCAGGGCGATAGCGCACGGCGTGCCGCAGAAGAAGGTGCGCGCCATGACCGACAGGGAGGCGTGCATGCTCGTCTGCCTGCCCGGTGTCAGCTCATCGGACAGCGTGACCGACATCTCCGGCAGGGGCGTGGGCATGGACGTGGTCAAGGCCGCGATCGAGTCCCTCGGCGGCTCGCTCCGGATAAGGTCCGCCCTCGGCAAGGGCACGGCCATGATACTCGAGCTTCCGAAGACGACATCCATCGTAAAGGCCCTTCTCGTGGCCGTCTGCGGAGAGCACTTCCTCCTGCCGCTCTCCCGCATCGAAAGGGTCATAGAGGTGGAGAGCTACCAGCTCTACGGCACGACCTACAGCGTGGACGGCACGGACGTCCCCGTAACCCCGCTCGGCCCTCTGCTCGGCATGAAAGAGGGCCCGGAAAGGACGGCCTACACCCTCATCGTGGTCGAGGCGCACAGCGAGGCCGCTGCAGGCGCGGCGGGCAAAAGGAGGCTCATCGCGCTCAAGGCCGACGACTTCGGCGCGGAGATGGACGCCTACATAAAACCCCTGCTCCCGCCGTTCACGAAGCTCTGGGGGGTCTCCGGCATAGCCATCATGGGCGACGGAAGACCGGTCTTCATGCTCGACCTGCCGCAGATAATCTCCCGCGCAACCACGGAGACGATATAACGGACCGGTGAAGAGCTTCTTGGGAGACACTTTTTGTATAAAGGTTCTCTCAGGAGACTTATCCGGCGGCCCCTCCATTGTCTGCGCCCCGGGCCCGGTGAGAATAAAATAGACATCCTGCCTCTCTTTTATTATATTTACTGAATGAACGTCAGACTACTTAAAAAGCTCCTTGAGGACGTCAAGGGGGGGCGCACGAGTGTGGACGACGCCCTCGAAGGGCTCAAGGGCATGCCGTTCGAGGAGCTCGAGTTCGCCACCATCGACACCCACCGTTCCCTGCGTCAGGGCTTCCCGGAGGTCATCTTCGGGCAGGGCAAGACCACAGCGCAGATAAGGGCCATCTCAAAGAGCATGCTCGCTCGCAAGGAGAACGTCCTCGTCACACGCCTCGACGCAAAGAAGGGCAGGGCGCTCAAGAAGGCTTTCCCGAAGGGCGAGTACGGGGAGGTCCCGCGCACCTTCTTCATAAGGTCCCACCCGGTGAAGAAGACCGGCAAGGGCACGGTGCTTGTCATCTGCGCCGGCACCTCGGACGTGCCGGTGGCCGAGGAGGCCGCGGTAACGGCCAAGTACATGGGCAATTCGGTCCAGAGGTTCTACGACATAGGTGTGGCGGGCATACACAGGCTTCTTCACAGGAAGAAGGAGCTCTGGGACGCGAACGTGCTTATCGTGGTGGCGGGCATGGAGGGGGCTCTCCCGAGCGTCGTTGCCGGGCTTGTTGCACGCCCGGTGATAGCCGTGCCCACGAGCGTGGGGTACGGGGCCAACCTCGGCGGCCTTACCACGCTGATGGCGATGCTCAACTCCTGCGCCGCGGGGATCTCGGTCGTGAACATAGACAACGGCTTCGGCGCGGCGTACACGGCGAGCCTGATAAACAGGGAGTAAGGGGGCACAACGTTTTAAAGGAGGACCATGGCAAAAAAAGAAGATTTACAAGACTGGCCTCTAAAAGCTCTAGCGGCTTTAGGTGGCAGTGCGTCCATCGTTAAGATTTGCGAATATATTTGGGAAAATTATAAAAACGAATTACGAGAATCAGGTGATTTATTTTATACATGGCAGTATGACATTAGATGGGCCGCACAGGAATTAAGAAATAAGAAAATATTGAGAGCCGCTGATTTATGCCCTAAAGGAATATGGCAACTAAACAAAGCTTAACCATTCTAAAAATATGAAGATCATCTACTTCGACTGCCCCACCGGTGTCAGCGGGGACATGTTCCTCGCCTCGCTCATAGACATGGGCGTGGACTTCAATGCCATCCTGAAGGAGCTTGAAAAGCTCTCCGTAGACAGGATAGACGTTGCCCTCGGCAAGGAGGTGCGCCATTCGATAACCGGCACCACCTTCCGGGTGAAGGTAACCGAGACGCACCACCACAGGACGTTCAGGGACATCAAGGCGCTCATAAAAAAGAGCGCGCTCGACCCGGAGGTAAAGAGGCTCAGCACCGGGATATTCAGGGTGATAGCCGAGGCAGAGGGCAAGGTGCACGGCGTGAGCCCGGAGAAGGTGCACTTCCACGAGGTCGGGGCCATGGACTCGATAATCGACATCGTGGGCGCGGCCGTGGCCGTTGTATCGCTCGGGGCCGACGAGATCGTCTGCTCTCCGATACCGCTCGGCTCGGGCACGGCGGATACCATGCACGGGCGCATCCCGATACCGGCGCCCGCCACGGTGGAGATACTCAAGGGTGTGCCTACCGCGGCCTCATCCATACCCTTCGAGCTTACTACCCCGACGGGCGCGGCGATAATGAAGACCATCACCACCACCTTCGGGCCCATGCCCGCCATGGTAATGGAGCAGACCGGCTACGGCGCGGGCAAGAAGGACTTCAAGGAGTCGGCGAACATGCTCCGCGTCATAATGGGGCGCACGGGTACGGAGGCCGCCCCCGGTGTCGGCCACGGCGAGGAGGAGCTCACTGTGCTCGAGACGAACATCGACGACATGAGCCCGCAGATATCCGGCTACCTCATCGACAGGCTCATGGAGGCGGGCGCCCTCGACGCCTTCCTCACGCCCGTGCAGATGAAAAAATCGAGGCCGGGGGTGCTCCTCACCGTGCTATGCGCCCCGGAGAAGAGCAAAGGGCTCGGCGATATCATCTTCGACGAATCGACCTCCATCGGCGTAAGGTCTTACGGGGTAAAAAGGCGCTGCCTCGAGCGAAGGACCGAGAAGCTGAGGACGCGCTACGGCACGATACGGGTCAAGGTCTGCGTACGGGACGGGCGCGTGGTGAACGCGGCCCCGGAGTACGAGGACTGCAGGGAGGCCGCCGTCAAGAAAAAGACGCCGCTGAAGGTCGTTATGGACGCGGCCCGCGCCGGGATCGAAAAGAAGGGATGGGTCTCTTGAATACCCCGGTTTGTTTGAACTTTCCATGATATCCGGCCCATATCCGCTTCAAGTAGCGATTGACTAAAGTCACTTATTTGTTATAATGCCGTGCTATAATAGGAAATGCGAAAGATGAGAAGACCCTCGGAACCGGGCCGGTTTGCCGTGAAAAAGGGGGGGCAAAGGCTTCACCATACCCTTGAGATAAGGACTGTAGCTTGATAATTCACTGCTGGGGAGCAAGAGGTTCCATAGCCGTCTCGGGCAAGGAGTTCACGAAGTACGGCGGAGACACCACCTGCATCGAGATAACAAGCAACGCCGGGGACCTCATAATAATAGACGCGGGCACGGGCATAAGGCCGCTCGGGAACAAGCTCATGCTCGAAGGCAGGAAGAAGATAAACCTGCTGCTCACGCACGCCCACTGGGACCACCTCTCGGGCTTCCCGTTCTTCAAGCCCATCTACCACGACGACTGCGAGATAAAGGTCTACGGCCCGGAGCAGACGCAGGCCTCCCTGAAAGGCATCATCTCCAAGACCATGGCCTCTCCGTACTTTCCCATCGAGCTCGAGGACATAAACGCCAAGATAACCTTCCGGGGGATGGGGCACAAGAACTACTCCATCGGCTCGGTCAGGATAGAGACCATACCGCTCAACCACCCGAACCAGGGGGTGGGCTACAGGATAGAGGAGGACGGCAAGTCCTTCGTCTTCCTTACGGACAACGAGCTTTCGTTCCACCACCCCACGGGGCTGCCCTACGAGTCGTACGTCAGGTTCGCCAGAGGCGCCGACCTCCTCTTTCACGACGCGGAGTACGGCAGGGAGGAGTACAGGGAGACCGAAGGATGGGGGCATTCCGTTTACGAGGATACGGTGAAGTTGGCGCTCGACGCGGGTGCAAAGGCGCTCGGCCTCTTCCACCACAACCAGGACAGAACGGACAAAGAAGTGGACCGGATAGCGAAGGCCTGCAAGAAGATGATAGCGGAGAAGGGCTCTAAGATGGAATGCTTCGCCGTGGCGGCGGGCATGGAGATAAAGCTCTGAAGCGGGCAAGGCCCCAGTCACGCGCTTGCCCTTTGCGTGATGCCTGAAGGGCCTTTCGAAGATATATTTTCATGGACGCGGGGGATGGGCAGTTGGGGAGGCCGTCCCCCTGAAAACCCTTGCAACCCTTGCCGCCCCCCCTACTTCTTGTCCCGCCATATCTCCCTCGGCACGTCCTCTATGGCCGCTTCCTTCCGGAGCTTTTTAAGCTCCGCCTCGAGCTCCACGAGCTTTTCCATGTCCGTGGGCAGGGTCTCTTTATACCTCTTGTAGGTGTCTACGTTCTCCTTATCGAATATCTGGCCGAACCTCCTCCCGGCCTCGAAGACCCCGACGAACCGCTCCTTGTTGTCTATGCTGGAGGCCAGCTCTTCTATCTGCTGCCTCCTGACCCTGAAGGCCTGCCTCCACCACTCCTCGGTACGCCCCCCGTATGACGGCTCGCGCGTATCCACAAGCGGCCGCTGCTCCTCGGCCTGCGGGGCCGGCCGCTCCGGGACCGGGGCCGACTCGTAGACCTTGACCCTGGGCCTGTACTCCTGCGGCACGGTCTTCATGCTGTCGGTGATGTGAGAGACCCCGTCCCTGTCCTTCCACAGATAGAGGTCTGCGGAGGCGGTAGAGGCGCACAGGAAAAGGGCTGCGACAAGAGCGCTCTTTATCTTCATCTCGGTTACCTCTCTCGGAGATTGGACGACCTTTGAAAATTATACTCTACCACGCCCCGTCAGTCAACCAGGCCCCGGCGGCGATGGCGCGCCCGTTGGTCTTTACGGTGACGGCCCCGCCGGTGTCCGTGCGCAGGACCCGCGCCCCGGCCTTCGTGTACCTTGCAAGCGTTTCGGGGTGCGGAAAGCCGAAGGGGTTGCCCCTGCCGGCGGACACGACCACGAGGGACGGGGCGACCGCCTCGATGAACGCGGCCGAGGACGAAGACCTCGACCCGTGGTGAGGGGCCTTGAGCACGTCGGCGGTTATACGGCCGCTCGCAACGGCCGCCGCCTCCCCGGCCCCGGCGATATCGCCCGCCAACAGCAGGCTCGTTGCCCCGTACCTGAGCCTGAGGACTACGGACATGTTGTTGAGATCGAGCCCCTCCGGGTCGGTGTACGGGCGGAAGGCCTCGATAGACACGCCCCCGTCCTCGACTCTCAGCCCCCGGCTCGATATGATCCTGCGCCTCACCCCGCCCCTGTCCAGCGTCCTGCCGAGCCCCCGGAGGCTGCCCATGCCGTTCCACCAGAACTCGCCTACCTTGAAGTTCCTGGCTATGAACCCGAGCC
The DNA here is from genome assembly GCA_046757705.1 of Thermodesulfobacteriota bacterium. GTDB lineage: Bacteria > Desulfobacterota > GWC2-55-46 > GWC2-55-46 > GWC2-55-46 > JBHHYT01. Next base: position 4,738 of record JBHHYT010000062.1, on the reverse strand, counting down.
CCCCCATGTGGTCGAGCTGGGCGTGGCTGAGTACCATGTAGTCAATCTTCTTGATCTTCTTATACCAGAGCAGCGGGGCCACCACCGCCTCCCCGATGTCGAAGCCGGAGCCGTACCTGCCTCCTCCGTCCACGAGCATGGTCTTGCCGCCGGGCAGTTCCACGAGGGCCGAGTCCCCCTGCCCCACGCTTATGAAGGTCACCCGGAGCTCACCGTCGTGGGTGTTGAAGTACTGCCAGTACACGACGTTCGCCGTGAGCAGGGCCGCACACATGGCGGCGGCCCAGGCGTACCTCCTGCCCTTGCGGAGGTTGGCCGCGAGAAAGAGCGCCACGTAGAAGAGGGATATCTCGAGGAGCGTGGGCGTGGTTACCCACAGCGACGAGTACGGGAGCCGCGCGAAGGCCTCCACCACCGAGGCCATGAGGCCGACCACGAGCCCGGAGGCGTTCATGAGCGCGTATGCCGCGCCCTGCCACACGGGTATGAACAGGGCGGAGAGCAGGAGCAGGGGGATGGCCACGGTGCCGAGAGGCACGACCGCCATGTTCGCCGCCAGCCCCACGAGAGAGGCCCTGTGGAAGTGGAAGGCGATGATGGGGGCGGTGGCGAGCCCGGCGGCGAGGGTGGCGAAGAAAGGTATTGCGCAACGGTTCCTGAAGAACCTTTGCGAGTAATAGGAGAGCCGCCCGCGCCTGCGCCCCTTCCCAATCGGCCCGTCTTCCTCATCCCTCTCTAAGGCCTTCTGAAACTTTGGGACGAGGTATACTATGCCCATGACCGCGGCGAATGTGAGCTGGAATGAGGCCTCGCGCAGCGAGAGCGGAGATACGGCGAGTATGAGGAGCGCGGCGAGGCAGAGGGTGTTCACGTAGTCCCGGCCCCTGCCGAAGGCGTATGTGAGCACGAAGGCGAAGATCATCACCACCGCCCTCTGGGTGGAGGTGGCGAGCCCGGAGACGAGGGCGTATGCGAGGGCCGGGCCGAGGGAAAGGAGCAGGGCCGCCTTCTTTACGCTCATGGCGAGCATCAGCCTCTCGGAGCGTTTGAGGAGGAAGAGGAAGAACCAGTACGAAAACACGGAGACTATGCCGATGTGCAGCCCAGAGATGGCGAGGATGTGCGCCGTGCCGGTGGCCTTGAAGGCCTCCTCGGTCTGCGGGTCTATGCCGTCCCTGCCGCCTGTTATGAGCGCCTTCAATAGCCCGGGGTTGGCGGCCCCGCTCGCGTCTATAGCCGCGCCTATGCGCGCCCTTACGGTGTAAAGGAGGCGCGCGGCCGAGGGCCTCCCCTCCCCGAGCCTTACCATGAGCCTCGGGCTCTTTACGTAGCCCTTGACGTAGACGCCGCGCGCGGCGAGCCACCCCCTGTAGTCGAACTCGCCCGGGTTGCCGAAGTTCCACGGCCTTGTGAGCGCGGCGACGAAGCGCAGGCGGTCCCCGGGCGCGATGGCCGGGGGCCGCCCCTCGACGGTAAGGTATATCCTGCCCGTGGCGGGCGTCCATACGCCGCCCTTGAAGACCCTCCCGGCGTCCACGTAAAGGCGCGTCCTCGTGCCCGCTGGCCTGGGCGCAGAGGCGGCCACCCCCTCGACCACGGTGCCGAGGGAGGCGAACCCCACGCCATCCTCCTGCCCGGCGCCGCTCCCGATGAGGTTGCGGATGTGGCTTTCAGGAAGCTCCGGTCTGGCGTATGGGATGAGAAAGAGCACGCCGAGGGCGAAGAACGGCAGAGAGCCGGAAAGGCGTGAGAAACGGCGGCCCCTCAAAAAGAGGAAGACAGCCGGGACCACGGAGAGCGCGAGCAGGGCGAAGGCGTAGCCGTAAGAGAACTCGAGCGCGCTCGCGCAGAGTATGCCGGCTATGAAGGCTATAAGGACGGGGAGAAGTGGGCGCATGGAAAGAATATCCGTAGGCTGAGGTGCCCGTTTGCCTGTTAAAAGGACAAGGACGTGGTCTTTCAGATAATGATAGCATTTCAACGCGAGGGGTTGAAACAAATTTCCGGCGGGAGAGCCGCCATGCTGTACGGAGGGACAGGCAAGGCCCTCTCCCCGGGGGAGAGGGAGAGATTGCCGTGTCGCCTCCGGCTCCTCGCGATGACGACATAAAATCATAAAACCGTTATTACGTTATCCCTCCCCCGCCTTCTCCAAAAACGCCTTTATCCCGGCGGCGAGCTTTTCCGTTATGCCCGGCACCTCCTTAAGCTCATCCACGCTCGCGGCCCTTATGGAGGCGAGGTCGCCGAAGCGCTCGAAGAGCGCCTTTTTCCTCTTCTCCCCGACGCCGGGTATCGAATCGATTACCGAGAGGACGCCCTTTGAACGCAGCTTTCTGTGGTAGGTGATGGCGAAGCGGTGGACCTCGTCCCGTATCCTCCTCAAGAGAAGGTCGGGGCGCGAGCCCTCCTTGAGAAGCACCGGGTCCTTTACGTTGGGCAGGTAGACCCGCTCCCCCTTGGGGCGCACGCGCGCAAGGGGCGAGAGGTCTCCGGGCCTCTCCTTGGCAAGGGCCGCGAGCTCCACGCCCTCGCCGCCGAGGGCGCGGACGACCTTCAACGCGATGTTGAGCTGCCCCTTTCCGCCGTCCATGAGTATCAGCTGAGGCAGGTCCATCCCCTGCCCACCTCCGGCTCCCCCCCCGTACCTCCTTGTAAGCACCTGCTCCATCATGGCGTAGTCGTCCTGCCCCTCGATACCCTTTATCCTGAAGAGCCTGTAGGAGCCCTTGTCCGGCTCGCCGCCCGTGAAGGTCACGAGCGCGCCCACGGCCAGGGTGCCGCCGATGTTCGATATGTCGAAGGCCTCTATCCTCTCCGGCCTGTGCCTGAGCCTGAGCCTGGATTGAAGCTCCCCGACGACGTCCGGCCTCGCGCCCTTTTGCTCCGCCCTCTTCCTGAGGCTCTCGGCGGCGTTCGCCTCGGCCATCTTCAGGAGCTTGGCCCTGTCCCCCCTCGCGGGTGTGACAAGCTCGACCCTCCTGCCCTTCTTCTCCGAGAGCCATTCGGCGAGCACCCCCCTGTCGTCGAGCCTGACGGGGATTATCACCTCCCCGGGTATGTAGCGTTCGCCCCGGTAGAACTGCGCGATGAAGGATGAGAATATCTCGGGGCCCGGCAGACCGGTCTCCGCAAAGGTATAGCCGTCGCTGCCAACGAGCCTGCCATCGCGGATAAGCAGCGACTGGACGACGAAGGCGCCCTCATCGCGGAGCATGAAGAAGACGTCCTGGTCCACGGCCCTGTGGCTTACGACCTTCTGCTCCTCGAGCATCTCCTCTATGGCGGCCACGCGGTCCCTGAACCTGCCCGCGGCCTCGAAGTCGAGCGCGGCGGCCGCCTCCTTCATCTTCGAGCGCAACGTCCTTATGAGCTCCCTGTTCCTGCCTTCGAGGAACATGATCGCACCGTCCACGAGCTCCGCGTAGGCCTCCTTCGATATGTACCCGACCGCCGGGGCCGAGCACAGCCCCATCTGATAGTCGAGGCAAGGCCTTACCCTGTTGCGGAATACGCTCGTGCTGCAGACGCAGAGAGGAAAGATACGGCGGATGAATTTTATCGTCTCACGCACGCCGCGCGCCGACGGGTACGGGCCGAAGTACCTCGACCCGTCCTTCTTTATCTGGCGCGTGACCAGTATGCGGGGAAAATCATCCTTCAGGGTTATCTTGATGGAGACGTAGGTCTTGCTGTCCTTGAGGCGGATGTTGTATCTGGGCTTGTGCTGCTTGAGGAGCGTGTCCTCGAGCAAGAGCGCCTCCTTCTCGTTGGCCGTCACGATGTAGTCGATGTCAACGGCGCGGGCGGCAAGGAACTTTACCGCGTACCTCGTATCCCCCGTCTCGCGGAAGTACGAGCGCACGCGCGAGCGAAGGCTCTTGGCCTTGCCGATGTAGAGGACCGCGCCGGAGGCGTCCTTCATCATGTAGACGCCGGGCGCGGAGGGGATATTCTTGAGCTTCTCTTCGATGTTCATGGCAAAAGGCTTTCAGGGCCGTGCCCGTTGTATCCGGAACAAAAAAGGCCTCCCCTCTGGGGGAGGCCCGTCAAGACTCTTACAGGCGCGCGCCGGCGGGCTTATCCCTTCGCCCTCTCGAGGTACTTGAGCTCGGAGGTATCGACCCTTATGACCTCGCCTATCTCTATGAACGCGGGGACGGTCACGACCAGGCCCGTCTCGAGTGTGGCCGGCTTGCCCGAAGAGGCGGCTGTAGCGCCCCTGAGGTTCGGGGTCGTATCCACGACCTTGAGCTCCACCACCTTGGGAGGCTCTACGCCCACGGGAGTGCCGTCGTAATACTCTATCATGAACTTGATATTCGGGACGAGCAGGTTGACGTTGTCCCCGAGCACCTCCCGGGAAAGCGAGGTCTGCTCGTAGGTCTCGCTGTTCATGAAGTGGTAGTCCTCCCCGTCGCTGTAGAGGTACTCCATCTCGTGCTGTTCGAGGACCGCCTTCTCGACCTTGTCGTCCGAGCGGAACCTGTTCTCGACGGCCGCGCCGGTCTTGAGGTTCTTGAGCTTCGTCTGAACCATCCCGCGCCAGTTGCCCGGCGTTATGTGCTGAACGCTTACGACCCTGTGCGGCTCTTTATTGTAGAGTATGGTCGTCCCGACCCTTAGCTGTGTTGCTGATATCATCTCTGCTGTACGGCTCCTTTCGGCGGTTGCGATTTTCGTATTATTATAGCATAAACAACTGGTTTTTCACACAAAAACGAGGCCAACCGCTCCG
>JBHHYT010000061.1:0-14737 GCA_046757705.1 Thermodesulfobacteriota bacterium | reverse complement strand
CTCGTGGACGTAACCGTCCAGAGGATAGGCGAGGCCGTGGGCTCGGGCGCTGCGGCCTCCGTACCTGCCGTCCCCGCTGCCCCCGCGCAGCACCCCATAGAGAAGGAGAGCTTCCGCATAATAGGCACGGAGCTCGACGCTGGCGGCCTCTCACTTGCGGAGCTTCCTGTTATAACACGTGTGATACATTCCACCGCCGACTTCGAGTTCAGGGACCTGCTGCGCTTTACACCGAACGCCATAAGGGCGGGCATCGAGGCCATAAAGGCAGGGCGCGGCATAATAACCGACGTCAATATGGTCAAGGCGGGCATAACCCCCGGCAGGCTCGCCCGGTTCGGCACGAGGGTGAGTTGCTTCTCATCGGACGCCGACGTGGTAAAGGATGCCGAGGCGCAGGGTATCACCCGCACCTCCGCCTCCATGAGAAAGGCCGCCGCGCAGATGGCAGGCGGCATAGTGGCGATAGGCAACGCCCCCACCGCGCTCAACGAGTTGCTCAGGCTCATACGGGAGGGCGCGGCCCCTCCGGCGCTCATCGTGGGCGTGCCCGTGGGCTTCGTTGGAGCGGTGGAGGCGAAAGAGGAGCTCGCCGGGAGCGGGTTCGAGCACATCACGACGACAGGCAGAAAAGGAGGCAGCACCGTAGCAGTGGCCATAGTCAACGCACTTGCCATCGAGGCCGCAACATTGTAACCGATAACCGATAACCGGCAACCGCCATGCATATCCCCGACGGATACATAAGTCCGAGGACGTGTGTCGTCTTCTACGCAGCGATGACGCCGGTGTGGTACCTTGCGGCCAGGAGGGCCGAGAGGACGCTGAAGCTCAAAGAGCTCCCGCTCCTTTCGCTCGGCGCGGCCTTCGCCTTCGTAATAATGATGTTCAACATACCCGTGCCCGGCGGCTCTTCCGGGCACATGGTCGGGGCCGTGGTGGTCGCCGTGGCGCTCGGGCCGTGGGCCGGCGTCGTTGCCATGACCATCGCACTGGCGCTGCAGGCCTTCCTCTTCGGCGACGGAGGGGTCACGGCGCTCGGGGCAAACGCCTTCAACATGGCCTTTCTCATGAGCTTTGCCGGGTACTACTGCTTCAGGTTATGCACCGTGGGCCACCCCGGCCCGGCACGGAGGTTCGCGGCCGCCGCCGCCGGGGGGTACGTGGCGGTGAACGTGGCGGCGCTCGCGGTCGGCCTCGAGCTCGGCATACAGCCTTTGATAGCGCACGCCGCGGGCGGCAGGCCGCTGTACGCGCCGTACCCGCTCTCCATTGCCGTGCCGGCGATGGCGCTGCCGCACCTGCTCTTGTTCGGCCCCGTAGAGGCTCTCGGCACGGGGCTCGTCGTCTCGTACCTTTACAGGACGGGTGTCGTGGGAGCGGGGGACGGGACCCGGGGCGGCGCCAGCGGAAGGCTCCGCCCCCTCCGGGCGGCGCTCGTGGTGCTCGCGGTACTCGCGCCCGTGGGGCTGCTTGCCCCCGGCACCCCGTGGGGCGAATGGCGCGCTTCCGAGCTCGCTGGGCTCGTGGGGTACGTGCCCGGGGGCATGGAGGGCCTCTCCGGCGCGTGGCGCGGCGTACTGCCGGCGTACGGCGGCGGGTCGGTCTTTCTCTACATAATCTCCGCTCTCGGCGGCAGCGCCGCCGTGGTGTTTATGGTATTCCTGTGGGGCAGGCTATGGCGCCATTGACCGGGCTGCCCGGGTGGATGAAGGGGGCGTCCAAGGGCCCTGCGGCGGGGGGGGCGCGCGCGGGGGGGCGCTTTGTAGGAAGGAACCTCGCTTCGATAGCCTCGTTTCTCGCCAGGAACCTGGCAAACGAGAGGTACTCGCGGCAACCGGGCCTCATGCAGAAGATAGAGCCGGGGGCGCGGATATACGGGGTGATGGCCCTCGTGCTTGCCGGGGCCGTAACGCAGCGCGCCGGGGTGCTCGGGGGGCTGTGCGTGGCAACCGCCCTGCTGGCCCTGCTCTCGAAGGTGGCCCTGCCCGGGCTCTTCAGGCGGCTCCTCCCGGCGGTGCTCTTTACTGCGGTGCTCGTTATTCCGGTCTCCTTCGCCTTCATGACGCCCGGCGCGGAGCTATGGGGCTTTACCGCTGGTAGCGTGAGGGTCGCGGTCACGAGGGAGGGTACCTCATCGGCGCTCTTTTTCATCCTGAGGGTGGCAGCCATGGTATCCCCGGTCACGCTGCTTATGATGACGACCGCTCAGGCGGATTTTTTCAGGGGGCTCAGGAAGTTCCCCGTACCTGCGTTCTTCACCTCCGCCTTGTTCATGACCTTCAGGTACGTCTTCATACTCCTGAAGATCTCGGAGGACGTGAACCTGGCCCGGAGGTCACGGACCATAACCGGCTCCCGGCTTGCGGAATCGCAGAGGTGGTTCGCGTCCCGGGCCGCGTTTTTGTTAAAGAAATCGATCGGCACCGCCGAAGAGGTTAGCATGGCCATGGCCTCCCGGGGTTTCAGGGGCCGGATAAGGACATTCGAGGGCGCGAGGTTGAGGGGCTGGGATTTTCTCTGGCTCGGCTTGACATCCTTCGTCTTTTTCCTGTCTTTGGGGATTTAGCCCGGGGGTCTTTTTATGAGGGAAGAGGTCTACAGGCTCGAAGGTGTAAGCTTTTCATACGGGGGCGTCCCTGCTTTAGAGGACGTTGGGTTTACCGTTGCGCGCGGCGAGAGTCTCGCCGTGCTCGGCGCCAATGGCAGCGGAAAATCCACCCTGATGAAGGTTCTCGACGGCCTGCTCTTCCCCGGCCGGGGCAAGGTGGAGTTCTACGGCCGTACCTTGACGGAAGACGTTTTGTCGGGGGGCGGATCGGCGGACTTCAGGGCGCGCGTGGGCTTCATATTCCCGGAGCCGGACGTGCAGCTGTTCTGCACGAGCGTCTACGAGGAGGTCGCCTTCGGCCCACTCCAGCTCGGGCTCGGTGAGGCGCAGACGCGCAGCCGCGTGGACAGCCTCCTGGATATGCTCGGGCTCGCGGGGCTCAAGGACAGGCCCCCGTACGCCCTGTCCACCGGAGAGAAGAAGAAGGTGGCCATAGCCTCGGTGCTTTCCATAAACCCGGAGGTACTGCTCCTTGACGAGCCGACCAACGGGCTCGACCCGAGGACGCAGGTATGGCTCTACGAGCTGCTCGGCGAATTGAAGGGGCTGGGCAAGACGCTTATCATCTGTACGCATGACCTGAGCCTCGCCGAGGACATCTCGGAGAGGGTCATCATAATAGACGAGTCACACAGGGTGGCAGCCGACGGGCCGGCATCTCGGGTCCTGAGGGACAAGGCATTGCTCCTCGGGGCCAACATCATACACGAACACGCGCACAGGCATGGGGATATCACGCATATCCACAGTCATGGGCCGTTCGCGACCCATGACGAGCACGAATAGCTCTGTTAACCTCATCAAGGGAGTCCGTACGATGTCAATGAGATCCGTATCCGTACTTATGGCGGCGATTACGCTCGCCTTTTCGTATCAGACCGTATCGTTCGCTGACGACAATAGCGAACTGCAGGGGCTTAAATCAAGGGTGGAGAAGCTTGAGAAGAGGGTGGAGGCCCAGGAGGTGGTCGACGAGCTGGGTCACAAGTTCCATCCCATTCACAGCCTCTACGGCATAAAGATAAGCGGGGGCCTTACGCTTTCGGCCCACGGCGTGAGCAACATAAAGAACGCGGACAACAGGGGCGCGGCGGCGGTCTCCGCCGACTTCGTCATCGAGTCCCCGGTGGGCGAGAACGGCACGGTGGCCCTCGTGCTCGACTTCGAGCGCGGCGGCGGCATAGCGAACCTGCCCGCCTTCTTCACCGCCCCGAACGGCAACCCCACCGGGTATAACGCCGACATCGAGTCTTTCGACGACGACGGGGTGCACGTGACACAGGTCTATTACGAGCACAACACAGGCGACAGGCTCTTCGTCACGGTCGGCCAGCTCGACCCCACGGGGTACTTCGACGCCAATGACTTCGCCAACGACGAGAGGGGGCAGTTCATGGCCAACGTCTTCGTCAACAACCCGACGGTAGAGTGGGGGGGGACCGACAACTTCTACGCCCCCGGCGTAAGGGCCACGTATTTTCCGACCGGGAACTTCGACGTAAGCGTCGGCGTCTTCGAGGGCAACGGTGACTACACCGACACCTTCGACAACCCCTTTGTCATGGTCGAGGCCAACCTCAGGACCGACGTCCTCGGCGGCGGCAACTACAGGCTCTACTACTGGAACAGGCAGGGCAGGGACGATGTATTGAGCACCGCCACGCCCACCAACGCGGCGCTCGCCAGGGTCCGCAACCAGGGCGTGGGCGTGAGCATCGACCAGACAGTGGCCCAGGACATCGGCGTCTGGTTCAGGGCCGGCATGCAGAGGGAGACGGTCGCCCAGTTCGACAGGTTCGTGGGGGCCGGCCTTAGAGTAGGCGGGGCCGCCTTCGGAAGGGCCCACGACTCCGTGGGCTTCGGCTACGCCGCGACCTTCATCTCCAGCGACTACGAGAGCTACAGGAAGGGCGTTAACCCGGCGTTCGACCCGGCGGCAGAGCACTACATGGAGCTTTACTACGACTACGCCTTTGGCGGAGCAACGGAGCTTGCCGGGTTCCATATCACGCCGGACCTGCAGTACGTGGTCAACCCCGGCGGGGACAGCGACGCGAGCAACGTCTTGCTCTACGGCGCCAGGGTGCAGGTCTACTTTTAGGCGAAGCTCCCCCCGCGCGGGACCGCGGGGGAGCTTCGACATGTTTGGGGTTTTCACTAACATTCCGTGCGCACTCCCCGCTCAAGACCGCGGGGAGTGCGCGTGCGATGTGTCTTCACGCAACACCACGGGCTCGGCCCAACAATCAGCAGCACAGCAAAAGGAGGGTAAGGAGATGGAAAAAACGGTTGTAAAAGAAGGAGGGATGTTCGGGGGCCTCGCGCCCGCGCTGGTCATAGTCGCGCTCGCGTTCGCTCTGGTGGTCATCGCTTACGGGATGGAAAGCGTTGCGCCGGGCGTGCATGACGCGCTCCACGACTTCAGGCATGTCCTCGGCATGCCCTGCCATTAGAACCTTCATGGATGAGGAGGTAATTATGGAAAGGTCGTGGAAAGAGAGCATGGTAGCGGGGGTTATCGCGGGCGTGGTATGGGGGTGGCTTTCGATGGCCGCCAACTCGGTTACGGGCATCTTCCCGTTCGAGTCGAGCTTCGCGCATAACTTCATGGCATTCACCTTCGGAGGCGCGGTCTTCGGGGTGGTGGCCGGCGGGTTCCTTAACGTCGCAGGCCGCTTCCTCCCGTTCAGGAGCGTCCTTGCGAGGGCGGTGGTTGTCTCGGCCACGCTTTGGGTCGTTTTGAGGCTCGGCGGAGCGATGCTTTCGTCCATGGAGCCCATGAGGTACCACATGGTGACGCCACAGGTCATACAGGGCTTTACTCTGGCGCTCATACTTGGTACTCTTTTGGGGATAACGTGGAAGAAAGGGCTCCGGCCTTCAAAATAATCCCGCAGCAGGATCCAATTGAGGCGTACCGGTAAAAGTTTGAGAAGAGGCTTCACGACAGGCACATGTGTCGCTGCCGGGGCAAAGGCAGCGGCATATGCGCTTTTTGGCGTCGTTGAGAGGCCGCGCGTCGTCCCGGTAACCCTCCCCGGGGGCAACCCCTTTAAAGTAAAGATAAAATCGGTAAAGGCCGAGGGTATGCGCGCCCGTGCCGTCGTAGTCAAGGACGCCGGGGACGACCCGGACGTCACCCACGGCGCACAGTTCGTAGTCGAGGTCGAGCTCATCCGCAGGCGCAACCCGTCGCGCGCCCACGTCTCCGTAAGGGGCGGCGAGGGGGTCGGCAGGGTCACAAGGCCGGGGCTCAAGATAAGGCCCGGCAGGCCGGCCATAAACCCCGTGCCGCTGAAGATGATACGAGCCGCGGTTCACGAGGCCGCGGCAGAAGCGGGTCTGCGCCCCTCGGTCGTCGTGACCGTCAGCGTCCCGCGCGGCCGCGAGCTTGCGAAAAAGACGATGAACCGGAGGCTCGGCATCGTCGGCGGCATCTCGATACTCGGCACCTCCGGCATCGTCGAGCCGATGTCGCTTGCGGCATACACCCATTCGATAAGCTGCGGGGTCGACGTCGCGCTTGCCAACGGCTGCGCCGAGGTCGTCTTCTCCACCGGCAGGTCGAGTGAGAAGGTCGTCGAGAGGGAGCTTGATCTGCCCGAGGTGGCGTTCAACCTCACCGGGGACCACATGGGCTTTGCATTGAGGGACGCAAGGGGGAGGAAGGGGCTCAAGAGGGTGACGGTGGCCGGACAGTTCGGCAAGTTCACCAAGCTTGCCGCGGGCCACTTCGAGACGCATTGCTCGGACTCGAGCGTGGGCTTCGACTTCCTCTCCGGGCTCGCCCGCAGGCACGGGGCCCCGGGGGCGCTCGTCCAGAGGGTGCTCGGAGCGAACACCGCCAGAGAGGTCTTCTTCATGCTCAAGGAGGCGGGCCTTTCCGGGGTGCTGAGGGACGTCTGCCGCAAGGTGCGTGCAAACTCCGCGGCCATCGCCGGAGACGGCATAGAGGTGAGGGCCGTGCTCGTGGGCTACGAAGGCGAGATAGTTGCGGCCTGCTGATGCAACACTTTCGGTCTGTCATTCTGAGCGCAGCGAAGAATCCCCGAGCCGAGCATATAAAAAGAGCTACGAGATTCCTTTCCGCCTTCGGCTCCTCGGGATGAAAGATACTGGATCTTTTAATTCACCCGGTAATATTATGATATACGTCATAGGCATAGGCGTCCAGGGCAGGGAAAGCCTCGGCAAGAGGGCGCTCGGTATAATCTCGCGCTCGGGGCTGCTTGCCGGCGGGCGCAGGCACATCGACGAGTTCCCCGCCTTCGGGGGCGGGAAGGTCGAGATAAAGGGCGGGCTTTCCAACGTGGCCTCGGCCATCGATGGGTTCCTATCCGGCGGCGGGAAGACCGCCGTGGTGCTCGCCACCGGGGACCCGCTCTTCTTCGGCATCGCCGGCTTCATGATCAAGAGGTTCGCCAAGCGCAAGGTCGAGGTCATCCCGAACGTCAGCACCGTTGCCGAGGCGTTCGCTCGCATAAAAGAGGGCTGGGCCGGGGCGAAGGTTGTAAGCGTCCACGGCAGGGACAGAGGCCTGCAATCGCTCTGCGCCGAGGCGGCCACCCACGACAGGCTCGCCGTCTTCACCGACCCGGTAAATACTCCGGCGCGCATAGCCGCCGCGCTCCTGGAGCGCGGCCTCACGGGCTTTACAGCCCATGTCTGCGAGGCGCTCGGCACCAGGGATGAGCGCGTAAGCAGCGGGAGCCTTGAGAAGGTCGCCGCGCGCAAGGGTTTTCATCCGCTCAACATCATGATATTATTGAGAAAAAATGCGTCCCCGGTCCCGGCATACCGCACCGGCATACCGGACGGGGAGTTCGCGCACACCGGCGGCATGATAACCAAGGAGGAGATACGGGTCATTACCCTCTCCAAGCTCGGCGTGGTGGCGGGCAGCGTCTTGTGGGACATCGGCGCGGGCTGCGGCTCGGTGGCCGTGGAGGCGGCGCATGCCGCAAGGCCCGCTACTGTCTACGCCGTGGAGAAGAACAGGGGCAGGGTCAAGGAGATACGCGAGAACAGAAAGAGGTTCGGCGCGTTCAACCTCGAGGTCGTAGAGGGGGTGGCGCCCCGCTGCATAATCGATGCGAAGCTGCCTGCTCCGGACGCCGTCTTCGCCGGAGGCGGCGGGGCCGGGCTTTCCGGGATACTCCGCTACTCGGGCAGGCGGCTTAAAAAGGGCGGCCGTCTGGTGGTCAACGCCGTTACAATGGAATCGGCGCACACGGCATTCGAGTTCTTCAAAAAGAAGGGCTGGCGGCGCGAGACGGTCGTCGTGAACCTCTCGAAGGCCGCGGACCTCGGGGGCCTGAGCATCTTCAGGGCCAACAACCCGGTCTACATAATAAAGGGCGTGAAACCTTGACGAAAAAGATAGGGACATTCTACGGGATCGGCGTGGGGCCGGGGGACCCGGAGCTTATAACGCTCAAGGCGAAGAGGGTCATCGAGGGGGCGGGCGTGCTCGCCGTGCCCCGCTCCAGGGACACGGCCTCGGACGGGCGGAGCAAGGCGCTCTCCATCCTGAGCGGCGTGGTCGACGTAGAGGGCAAGGAGACGATAGAGCTTCTCTTCCCTATGACGAGGGACGCGGCGGCGCTTGCCGGGTCGAGGAAGGAGGCTGCGGCCCTGCTCTCCGACAGGCTCTCGGCGGGCGTGGATGCGGCCTTTATCACGCTCGGGGACCCGATGACATACTCCACTTTCAGCTACCTCGTGCCGTTCGTCGAGGCGGCCCTGCCGGGCGTGCGGGTCCGCTCCATACCGGGCGTCACCTCTTTCGCGGCGCTCGCCTCCCGCGCGGTCATGCCCCTTGCGGAATCGGACGAGCGGGTTGTGATCATACCCGCCGCCGATGACATGGAAGAGGTCAGGGGGGCGCTCGATGCCTTTGATACCGTCGTGCTGATGAAGGTGAACAGGGGTCTGGACAGGCTCGTGGGTCTGCTCACCGAGATGGACCTCCTCGCCAATGCCGTGCTCGCCTCACGCGTTGGCTGGCCCGAGGAGGAGATAACCTCGGACGTGGCATCCCTCGTTGGAAGGAAACTCGACTACTTCTCGACCCTCGTGGTCAGGAAGGCCCCTCCAAGGACAGGTGCGCTCAATGGGTAAAGAACAGGTCTACGTGCACTTCGTCGGCGCGGGCCCCGGAGACCCCGAGCTGATAACCGTAAAGGGCAGGAGGCTCCTCGAGGAGGCGGACTGCGTCGTCTACGCGGGCTCGCTCGTGGAGGAGAAGGTGCTCAAATACTGCCGCCCCGGCGTCGAGGTCTTCAACAGCGCCTCGATGGACCTCGGTGAGATAATGGCAGTGATGGTCTCGCGGGCCAGGGCGGGCAAGAGGGTGGTAAGGGTGCACACCGGGGACCCGTCCCTGTACAGCGCCATGCGCGAGCAGGCGGACCTTCTCGACAGGGAGTCGATACCTTACGAGGTCGTCCCCGGCGTATCTTCGGCCTTCGCCTCGGCGGCCGCGCTCAAGAAGGAGCTTACCGCCCCGGGCGTCACCCAGACGGTCATCTTTACGAGGCTCGCCGGAAGGACACCCGTGCCCGAGGCCGAGAGCCTCTCTTCCCTCTCCAGGCACGGCGCGACGATGTGCGTCTTTCTGAGCGCGTCGATGATGGATAAGGTCGTCGAGGAGCTATCCGCGGGTTACGGGCCGCAGACCCCGGCGGCGGTCGTCTACAAGGCCACGTGGGAGGACGAGCGCGTGATAACCGGCACCCTTTCGGGCATAGCCGATATGGCGAAGACGGCGGGCATAACGAGGCACGCCCTTATAATAGTGGGCCGCGCCGTGGGAGAGGGCGAGGCGGGCCTCTCCAGGCTCTACGACAGCGCCTTCAAGCACGGGTACAGGAAATGAGGCGCCTGCTCCTGTACTGGGCCCCCCTTCTCGCGTACATGGGCCTTGTCCTGTACGCGTCGCTCAACCCCATGCCCGACAGGCTGCCCGATTACTGGCAGATGGACAAGCTCTACCACTTCGGCGCATACCTCGTCATGGGCGTGCTCTGGGCGCGGGCGCTCAACGGTGGAAGGGCGGGCAGAATGGGGGCGAGGGTCTTCGTGGCGGCCGCGGCCACGACCTTCCTCTTCGGCGTCTTCGTGGAGCTGTGCCAGGAGTACCTCCCCTACCGCAGCGCGGAGGTGATCGACGCGTTGGTCAACGGCGGCGCCGGAGTGACCGGCGCGCTCGGCTACGCGCGCTACAGGCCGGCGGCCCGTCTGGCGTCCACGCTCAGGGCGAACGGAGACGAGGGGGGGCGTAGATGACCATCGGCGCTGCGACGATGACGGTGTCCGGCAATGCCGTTAGGAAGGGCGCTCTCCGGGGGAACCCGTCCAAGGCGGGCGGCTCCTTGAAGCGGTGGCCTACAGGGTGGACGGGCTTGCAGGGCGTCTCGAAGGTGCGAAGTAGGCGTTATGGCCATTGAAGCGAAAGGACTCGTGGTGCTCCCCGTAACGGAGCGGGGCAGCAGGCTGGCCGGGATGCTCGAACGTTTCGGGCGGCCGGGCGTCGTGGCGCATACGCCCGCGCAGCTCAGGCGCGGGGGGCTGAAAAGGGTCGTGAAGGCGGCCTTCGAGAGCCGCACACCCCTGCTGTTCATCTCGGCCTCCGGCATCGCCGTACGCTCGGTGGCACCGTACCTGAAGGGCAAGGAGAGGGACCCGGCGGTCCTCGTGATGGACGAGGGCGGCGGGTTCGTCGTAAGCCTGCTCTCCGGCCACCTCGGCGGGGCGAACAGGCTCGCCTCGGAGCTTGCCGCCTTCTTTGGGGCGACCCCGGTCATAACCACCGCCACAGACGTCGCCGGCATCCCGTGCGTCGAAGACCTCGCGCAGAGGTTTGCCCTTCGCGTGGAGAACCCCCGTGCGATAAAGAGGGTCAACTCGGCGCTCCTTAAGGGCGAGAGGGTGCTCGTCATCGACCCCGATCTGCGCAGGAGGAGGGAGGCGGGCGGGCCCTTCGGCGCGCACTTCACCTTCGCCGCGCGCATGCCCTTGAATATGAAGAGGTTCGCGGCCTTCGTCGCCGTCGGCTCCGGGGACGTACAGCAGGAGATAAGGGCGAAGGCGCTCGTGCTCCGCCCGCCCGAGTTTGTCCTCGGTCTCGGGTGCCGCAGGGGCGTGACCGTAGAGGAGGTCGGCGCGGCGGTCAGAAAGGCGCTCAAGGAGGCCGGCATCCCGCCCCTTTCGGTGAGGAACATCGCCACCATAGACATAAAGAGCGACGAGGCCGGGCTTACCGGGTTCGCCCGGGGGGCGGGGTATCCTGTGGAGTTCTACACGGCCGGCGAGCTTAACCGCGTAAGCCCCCCTTCGGGGCGCTCACGCATCGTAGAGGAAAAAACAGGGGCGGCCGGGGTATCCGAACCCTCGGCCCTCATCTCATCAGGTGCCAGGAGGCTATGGCTGAAAAAGAGGATATACGGAAGGGTGACGGTGGCGGCGGCAAAGGTTCGTTGACGGTCGTGGGCATAGGCCCCGGCGGCCTCGCGCACCTTACCCGGAGGGCAGAAGAGGCGCTGCGCGGGGCGGACTGCGTCGTCGGGTACACGCGCTACGTGCGGCTGATAGCCCCCCTGATAGAAGGCAAGGAGACGTTCACCACAGGCATGACCCACGAGGTCGAGCGGTGCGAGAAGGCCATCGAGCTCGCGGCGGGGGGGCGCAAGGTGGCGGTGGTCTCCTCCGGGGACGCCGGCATCTACGGCATGGCCGGGCTCATCCTTCAATTGAGGGGGGATGTCGGTGTAGGTATTGAGGTGGTGCCCGGCGTGCCTGCGTTCGTGGCGGCCTCATCGATACTCGGCGCTCCGCTCATGCACGACTTCGCCTCGATATCCCTTTCCGACCTCCTGACCGGGTGGGGGACGATAGAGCGCAGGGTCGAGGCCGCGGCAAAGGCGGACTTCGTGGTCATACTTTACAACCCCAAGAGCTCCAAGAGGGTCGAGGGGCTGGCAAGGGCGCTCGACATCGTGCGCGCCCACCGCGCTGCGACCACGCCCGTGGGCGTGGTAAGGAACGCCACACGCGAGGGCGAGGAGGTCTTTCTGACCACCCTCGCAGAGGTGGACGCGTATTATGACAGGATAGACATGCTTACCATCGTGGTAGTCGGCAACTCGGCCACCTTCTCCTCCAACGGGAGGATGATAACCCCGAGGGGCTACAGGGGGGTTTGATAGGACGTATGCACTTGAAGACGCAGCGTAGAGGCACCCCGGGCAAGGGGATAAAGAGGGTCGTTATAATAGTCTTCGACGGGCTCGGCATAGGCGAGCTCCCGGACGCCGGGGAGTACGGGGATGAGGGGAGCGACACGCTCGACAACACCGCCGCCGCCGCCGGGGGACTTTCGGTGCCAAACCTTTCGGCCATGGGCCTCGGGCTCATAGAGGGTGTTGACCGGATAGAGCGCGTCTCGCCGGCGTGCGCCTGCTTCGGCAGGATGAGGGAGGCGTCGCCGGGCAAGGACACGGCCACCGGCCACTGGGAGATGTCGGGCGTCCGCCTTGAGAGGGCGTTGCCCACATATCCGGGCGGGTTCCCGCCGGAGATAATGGAGAGGTTCGAGAGAGAGACGGGCTACGGGTACCTGTGGTGCAGGCCCGCCTCCGGCACGGAGATACTGGACCGCTTCGGCGCGGAGCACCTCAAGACCGGAAAGCTCATCGTATACACGTCGGCGGACAGCGTATTCCAGATAGCGGCCCACGAGGGGCTCGTGCCCGTCGAGGAGCTGTACAGGGTCTGCGAGGTCACCCGGGAGTTCCTCAACGAGTTCAACATCGGCAGGGTCATAGCGAGGCCCTTTGTCGGGGAGCCCGGCGCCTTCAGGCGCACGGAGCGCAGGAGGGACTACCCCATCGACCCGCCGGGGGAGTTCGTCATCGAGAGGATAAAGGCTCTGGGGTTGCCCGTCGTTGGCATCGGCAAGATAGGCGATATCTTCGTCCACAGGGGCCTTACCGTCGAGACGCACACCAGGGACGACAACGACGGGGTGGACAAGACGCTGGAGGCGCTCGATGGGTACGGCGAAGGGCTTATATTCACCAACCTCGTCGACTTCGACACTCAGTACGGCCACCGCAACGACCCCGAGGGATACGCCCGCGCACTCGAACGCATAGACGCGCGCATACCGGAGGTCGTTGAGAGGCTCACGGCCAGCGACATGCTCGTCATCACCGCGGACCACGGCTGCGACCCGACGACACCATCCATGGACCACTCGCGCGAGTACGTGCCGCTGCTCGTCTTCGGCAAGGGGCTTTCGGCCGACGTCCCTCTGGGCACGCGCGCGACCTTTTCCGACCTCGGCCAGACGCTCGCGGAGATATTCGGGACCCCGCCCCTTTCCAGCGGCACCTCGTTCCTCGCCGCCGTCACGGGGCGGGGCGGTTAGGGCCGCCCGGCAGAACAACCCGCTTCCCACACCGCCACCTTCGGCCCCCCCGGTGACAGAACGCCCCCTTTTTTCTTTTTTTAAATCCTTTTATTAATCAGGCTGTTGCGTCGTTGTGAGCCCGTTTCGCTGAAAAACCGGTTGCATTTGTTATACCTTCCAGATAGAATTCAGGTATACTCTCTTGCAGATGCTAAAGCATCGTCTATAATCAAGACTATAGTCTCTGAAAACCTTATATCCCGGTGCCGCCCCAAAACGCCAGAACCTGCTATTATATTAGTTGTTAACGGGGAGGGCCGTGTTTATGAGTCCAGAGGATATAAAGCGGATACGTTTGCGTCTCGGTTGGTCGCAGGAGAGGTTCGCCAGAGAGCTGGGCGTAAGTTTTTCCACCGTCAACAGGTGGGAGCGTGGCAGGACCGTGCCGAGCCCCATGGCGCTCAAGGCGTTAAGGAGGCTCGGCGGCGGCAGGCCCGATGTTGACAGGAGGAAGGCTGTCCGCCTCAAAAAGCGTTTTCCCCTGACTGTCTCTGCCCCGGTGGACGAAGCGTCGGGTACAGAACAATACCTCCGGGCCGTTACCGAGGACATAAGCGTTACCGGGGCCATGTTTAAAGCCCTGGGTAAGGTAATGCCCGGGCAGAAGGTGCTTATCGGTTTGAGCCTCGACGACGGGGCCACTGCATCGATGCCCTCCGAGGTCGTCTGGACGGACGGCAGAGGGGGCGGCGGGGCCGGCGGGAACGCCGGTGTCCGTTTCGATAAAGTCACTTCATCCGAGATGATGAAGGTGGTAAACGCCATGCTAAGGTGATGGGCGTTTGGAGAAGGCAGTAATAAGATGGGAATGGAAAAAAGCCTCGGTCTGAGCCTCGATGGCACGATAATACGTTTCGGCGTAGGTCTCGAAGAGCTGCTCGGCTACACCGTAGAGGAAGTCCGGGGGAGGGTCTTTACGGAGCTTCTCCCCGAAGGCGGGAGAAAGGCGTTCCTCTCTCTTATAGAGAAGGTAAGGACAGGGGGGCTCGAGACCGGCCACAGGGCCGCCGTCATCCGCAAGGACGGCAGCCTGGCCGAGCTCTTCCTCTCCGTCTATCCCTTGAGAGAGCTCAACGGCGCGGTAAACTCCTTCGTCGTGCTCTTCCGCACCCGTAAAAGCGACGACACCCCCGCCATATTCTCCGATGAGTTCCAGAGGATATTCAGGTTCTCCAATGACGCCGTGATGATCACCGACACCGACGGGAACATACTTGACGTCAACACCGCCTTTCTCGATACCTACGGCTACGCGAGGGAGGAGGTCCTGGGGCGGAACCCGAGGATATTGAAGTCCCAGCATTCGACCGGGGAGCTGTGCAGGCGGATGTGGGCGGACATACTCGACCCGGCCAAGGGCTACTGGCGCGGAGAGATCATAAACCTCGCCAAGGACGGCACGGAGGTGCCGGTGCTCCTCTCCATAAGCGCCATAAAGGACAGGGAAGGCAAGATAAGGAACTTCCTCGGCATCGCCCTGAATATCTCCCGCCAGAAGGAGATGGACAGGACCAGCAGGATATATATCGACTACATCGTCCACGACATCCGCGGCCCTCTTACCACGATAATGACCAACGCCGAGCTCCTGTACATGCGGCTCGGAAACCTGCTTGACGAGAAGGCGAAAAAGAAGCTCCGCGTGATATTCGACT
>JBHHYT010000060.1:0-14756 GCA_046757705.1 Thermodesulfobacteriota bacterium | reverse complement strand
GGGGGGAGCCGCACCCTCTCTATTGTGTTGACAGAACAGCTCTCCCTGTGGTAAATAAAAAAGGTTGAACAGACTCTGTAGCAGAAAGAAATCATGCCTGTGGTGGGCGTAGCTCAACGGTTAGAGCGCTGGACTGTGACTCCAGAGGCTGGGGGTTCGAAACCCCTCGTCCACCCCATTTTTATCCCTTCAAAAGCGATGATAACGACCACCGGCGGGCGCCCCTCAACGCCCCGGTTCCCCCCGGGTTTCGCGCGTCCGCGCCGTCTGGCAGGGCCATTTTTTTACTGGCGGGGATGACCCCCGGTATGTTAAAATAATATATTGAAATCCATGAAAAATACCGACAACACCTGTCTCCCGGACCTCCGCCCCTTGACAACAACCGAAAGAAAGGACCGTTGAATACTTGAAAAAAGAAGACGAAATGAACGCGGGCGCGATGAATAACACCGCCTACGACGAAAAATCCATCAAGGTCCTCGGCGGCCTCGAGGCCGTAAGGAAGAGGCCGGCGATGTACATAGGCTCGACCGGCCCGATGGGCCTGCACCATCTCGTCTACGAGGTGGTCGACAACGCCATAGACGAGGCGCTGGCCGGGCACTGCAATAACGTGGACGTCATCATCCACGAGGACAACTCGGTCACCATAATAGACGACGGGCGAGGCATCCCGGTCAAGATGCACCCGGAGAAGAAAAAGCCCACCGTCGAGGTCGTCCTCACCGAGCTGCACGCCGGAGGAAAGTTCGAGAACAAGGCGTACAAGGTCTCCGGCGGCCTGCACGGCGTCGGCGTCACTGTCGTCAACTTCCTCTCCGAATGGCTCGACGTGGAGATAAAGAGGGCGGGGCAGGTCTTCATGCAGCACTACAGGGGGGGCAAGCCCACCGGCCCCCTGAAGGTGGTCGGAAAGACGAAAAAGACCGGCACCACCATTACCTTCAAGCCCGACGGGACGATATTCGAGGCCACGGAGTTCAGCTTCGACACCCTGAGCAAGCGCCTGCGCGAGCTGGCCTTCCTGAACGCCGGCATACGCATCTCCATCAAGGACGAGCGCGGCGAGGAGGTACGGACCCACGATTTCCGGTACGAGGGCGGCATAGTAAGCTTCGTGGAGCACCTGAACAAGACCAGGGAGACCATACACCCGAAGGTCGTCTACATCTCCGGGGAGAAGGAGTCCATACAGATGGAGATGGCCCTTCAGTGGTCCAGCTCGTTCAACGAGAACGTGTTCTCATACGCCAACAACATAAACACCACCGAGGGCGGCACGCACATGATCGGCTTCAAGTCCGCGCTGACCCGCACCATAAACGCGTACGCCGCCTCGCGCAACCTCCTCAAGGACCTCAAGGACACGGCCCTGCAGGGCGACGACGTCAGGGAAGGGCTTACTGCTGTCATAAGCGTAAAGCTGCCCAACCCCCAGTTCGAGGGGCAGACCAAGACCAAGCTCGGCAACTCCGATGTCGAGGGCTATGTAAAGTCCATCGTCAACGAAAAGCTCTCCATGTTCCTCGAGGAGAACCCCTCCGTCGGCAAGAAGATAGTGCAGAAGGCCGTGGACGGAGCGCGTGCGAGGGTGGCGGCGCGCAGGGCCCGCGACATCATAAGGAGAAAGGGCGCCCTGGACTCATCCTCGCTGCCCGGCAAGCTCGCCGACTGCCAGGAGACCAACCCGCAACTCTGCGAGATATTCATCGTCGAGGGAGACTCCGCCGGAGGCTCGGCCAAGCAGGGGCGCGACCGCAGGTTCCAGGCCATACTCCCCCTGAAGGGAAAGATACTCAACGTGGAGAAGGCGCGCTTTGACAAGGTGCTCTCCAACGAGGAGATACGCACCATCGTGATGGCGCTCGGCTGCGGCATCGGCAACGACGACTTCAGCCCGGAAAAGCTCAGGTACCACCGCATAATCATAATGACCGACGCGGACGTCGACGGCAGCCACATAAGGACACTCCTGCTGACATTCTTCTACCGCCAGATGCGCTCGCTCGCCGAGGGTGGACACCTCTACATAGCGGAGCCGCCTCTGTTCAAGGTCAAGAGGGGCAGGGAAGAGCGTTACCTTAAGAACGACGCCATGCTCGAGGAGTTCCTCTTCGAGAGGCTCGCCGATGAGGGCATCACCGTGACCTCCGAGGGGAGGAAGACGCCGGTGCAGGGCAAGACCTTGCTCGAGATGCTCAAGAAGATAGCCCGCTACCGCCGCTCGCTTACCAGGCTGGAGAAACGCGGGCGGGACTCCGCCCTCATAGGCGCGCTCGTGATGCTCGACGGCTTCAGCGTCGAGACGCTCGCCGACAGGAAAGAGGTGGACAGGCTTGTCGGGGCCCTGGAAAAAGGGCTCGCCCGCTCCGTGCCGGACGGCAGGACGATGGAGCTTACAGCTTCGCTCGACCCGGAGCACCGGACGTACTCGATACGCTGCTCCTCGCGCCAGAACGGGCACGTCATAGAGACGTCCATAGACAGGGACCTGTTCAACTCCCCCGAGTTCCAGGACCTCCATACCCTGGCCGGAAGGCTCAAGGACTTCGGCACCCCGCCGTTTACGCTCAGGAACAACGGGGCCGAGGTGGCTATGCCCTCGTTCCTGGCGCTGATCGACTATATCATGGAAGCGGGCAAGAAGGGGCTGAGCATACAGAGGTACAAGGGGCTTGGAGAGATGAACCCCGACCAGCTCTGGGAGACCACCATGGACCCGGAAAAGAGGGTCCTGAAGCAGGTCAGGGTCGAGGACAGCGTGGAGGCGGACACCATATTCACCAGGCTGATGGGCGACGTCGTCGAGCCCCGGCGCGAGTTCATCGAAACGCACGCCCTCGAGGCCTCGAACCTCGACATCTGACCGGCCATAAGGGGGTACTTCCTATCATATGCAGAAAGTCCAGCACATAGGCCTGTACATAGACGTGGCCAACATCACACGCAACGGGGGATACGGCATGAGGTTCGACATCATGCGGGACTTCGCCTGCAGGGACTACGGCGAGCCGATAAGGCTCAACGCTTACGTGGCATACGACGAGGAGCGCGCCAAGACCGACCACGACTACAGGATGCGCACGTTCAACTTCCACTCCACGCTGCGCGATTACGGCTACAAGGTAATCGAGAAGACGGTCATGTGGTACGTGGACGAGGCGGGCAACCGCTTCGGCAAGGCCAACGCCGACCTCGACATGGCGGTCGACGCCCTGCTCCAGAGCGAGAACCTCGACAAGGTGCTGATGGCCACCGGCGACGGGGACTTCATACAGGTCGTGCGCGCCCTGCAGAACAAGGGGTGCAGGGTGGAGGCGGTCGCCTTCCAGAACGTATCGTCCAACCTCAAGCGCGAGGTCGACCTATTCATGTCCGGGTTCCTGATACCCAACCTCCTGCCCGTCGAGAACTCCGACCCGAAAAAGCCCTGGGGCGAGATAGGCTCGCGCGTGCGCGGCATCTGCTACACGTTCAACCATTCAAAGAACTTCGGCTTCATGCGCTACCTTACGAAGATAGGCCCCGGGCTCTGGATAACGGACACGAGGAAGAGCGAGTCGCCTTACGGCACCGTCTTCTGCCACGAGTCCGGCTTCGGCCCGGACACGGACATAAACCTTCTGCCGAGCAGGGAGATGATATTCGAGTTCGACATCACGCAGGGAGAGAAGGGGCTGCAGGCGGCAAACATAGAGAAGATATTCCCGTAAGCCGGCCGCCCCCTTCCTCAAGGCCGCCTCATCCGGTCGAGGCGGGCCCCCGAACGCCGTTGCGCCCCCACACAACCCGGAGAAATACGGAACGCCCCTTTTGCAAGGGGCGTTTTTTCAGGATAAGACCGAGAGGGGCCGTGCAGCACCGTCCGGACGGGTGGGCCGCACGCCCTTACTCGTCATCGTCCTCATCATCCTCGTCATTGTCCTCATAGTCCTCGTCCCCGGTCGTGCCGTAGCCGGAGTCGTCGAGCCCCTCCTCATCGTCCTCATTATTCTCGTCTTCCTCGCCTTCACCCTCTTCTCCCGCAGCGGGCGCGGGCCTCTCCTTGCCGAAGAGGCTGGCGCCGATGACGCCGATGCCGTAGAGCAGGATGAGCGGGCCCGCCATCAGGAGCTGGTTGAAGACGTCCGGAGTCGGGGTGAGCACGGCGGAGACGGCGAGTATGCCGACGACCGCGTAGCGCCACCACCGCAGGAGCTTGCGCGCGGTCACGATGCCCGTGCGCGCGAGCACGAGCATGCCGAGCGGGAGCTGGAATATCACGCCGAAGGCAAGGAGCAGGCGCGTGGCCATGGAGAAATAGAGCCCCATGGAGAGTATCGGGCGCAGCTCGTCGTTGGCGTAGCTCAAGAGGTATTTGAAGCCGAAGGGGAAGACGACGAAGTAGGCGAAGAGCACGCCGGAGGCGAAGAGCACGAGCGAGAAGAGGACGATGGCTATGAACCAGACCTTCTCGTTCCTGTACAGGCCGGGCGCCACGAAACCCCATGTCTCGAAGAGTATGACGGGGCTGGCAAGTATTATGCCGCCGACAAGCCCGACCTTCATGTAGATGAAAAACGGCTCCACGACCCCGGTAAAGACGAGGTATTCCTGGCCCGGCGGCAGCGCCGGGACCAGCGGGGCGGTGAGCACGCCGTAAAGCTCGGCGGAGAAGCTGTAGCAGACGGCAAAACCAATGGCCGCGGCCACCAAGGAGACTACAAGCCTTTTTCTAAGCTCCCGGAGGTGGGCGGTCAGGGCCATCCCATTGCTGTCTTCGGCCATCTTCAAGTAACCTTTTTATCCCGTTCGGGGGCGGACGCCGAAGGCTTCTCTTTGCGGACGGTCTTCTTTGCGGCGGGCTTTTTGCCGGGGCCGGTGCGGGAGGCCCCGGCGTTCGTCAGATGGCTCTCGAGGTTCATATCCGTTATGGACTTCTTGACCTCCTCGCCCGCCCGCCTCAGCTCCACGAAGGCCTTGCCGAGAGTCTTCGCCACGGCGGGGAGCTTATCCGGCCCGATGACGATGAGGGCCACGACGAGCACGACGACCAATTCGGTAAACCCGATTCCGAACATCTTTCACCTGTCTATCCGTACGAACGGCCCGGCCGAGAGCGGCGGGGCGTCCTGAGGAAATTACCTTTTATATACGCACAAAAGCCGCGGGGACCCGCCCGGGGCGAACTTCCGGGGTTATCCGGTCGGAGGGATTACCATGACGGGGCACTTCGACTTGCGCATCACCCTCTCCGTGGTGCTTCCGAAGATCATCCTGTCGAGATGGGCCTTGCCGACCGCGCCCATTACGATGAGGTCGGCCCCGGCGGACGCCTTCAGTATCTGCTTGTAGGGCTCCCCCACAAGCACCGTCTGCTCGATATCCTTGACGCCCTTCAGGCTCTTGGCGCAGAACTTCTTGAGACGGGCCTCGGCCGCCTCCTTGAGCTCCTCATCGAGGTTCTCGTAGGAGATGTGCGGGAAGTAGAACCCGGCGGCCTCCTCGCTGGTGTCCACCACGTGGAGCACCTGCAGCCTGGCCCCGTAGCTCCGGGCCAGTGAAACGGCGTATGAAGCGGCGTGAACAGAGGTGGCGGTAAAATCCGTGGTAAAGATAATGGTCTTAAAGTCCCTGTCGTTCTTGCCCATCGATAGTAACCTCCTGTAATCCGGTCATTTCATCATATATAAGGACAACGCCTTTTTCAATAGTTTTCTGGCCCCGGCAGGCGCACCGGGGGCGATAAATATAGGGTTGACCCGTCTCCCCGTAAATGTTAAATTGCGTTGACTCCGTACAGGCCCAAGAGAGACCACGGCACGGCAGGCCCGGGACGGCCCCGGTGTACGTGGCATAAAACCGGACTTCGACCGTTGCTTTCTCCAATACCTGGGACCGAATGAAGCCACCCGTTAAGAAGACCTCCCTCACCCGTTTTCTCAGCCTGCCGCACACCATGTGTCTCTTCGCCGCGTTCGTCTTCTTCGTCGTAGCCTGCGCCTGTGTAGCGCAGGGGACCGGCTCGGACTACAGGGGCCCCGCCCTCCGTGACGCCGCCTCCGGCCCCATCGTGGAGACGGCCGGCAAGGGGCTCAAGGCCCTTGCCGCGGCCGCGCCCCGCCCTGCGCCACAGGCCGCCTCCGTAGAGGTGAAAAAGCACGCCCCTGTACTCAAGGACACAACGGCGGCCCCTGTCAGGGCCGCGGCCATCCCGCCGCCCGACATAACGCGCGGGGACACCTCAAGCATGGAGGTCGCCTTCACCTTCGACGGCGGGGAGGGCAAAGCGCGCGACGCGGACAGGATACTCGACGTCCTCAAGGAGCGGGGCATAAAGGCCACCGTCTTCCTCACCGGCCGCTTCATCAGGGAGAACCCGGCCGTGGTAAGGCGCATCGTGCGCGAGGGCCACGAGGTCGGGAACCACACCTTCAACCACCCCCACCTCACGGAGTACGCCCGCTCATACACGCAAAGGACGCTGGGGGGCGTCGACGAGCGGATGGTGCGTAGGGAGCTCGACGACGCCGCGGCCCTTTTCAGGGAGACCACGGGCCGCGAGATGGCCCCGCTGTGGAGGGCGCCCTACGGGGAGGTCAACAGAGAGTTGCGCCTGTGGGCGTGGGAGGCCGGGTACGTCCACGTCGGATGGACGAGCGATTACGAAAACAGGCAGAGCCTCGACACACTCGACTGGGTGGACGACCCCTCATCGCGCTTCTACCGTTCATCGTCGGAGATAAAGGAGCGCGTACTCGGCTTCGGCAGGGACGGCGACGGCGTAAGGGGCGGGATAGTCCTGATGCACCTGAACACATTGCGCAAGAGCGATAGCGCGGTAGAGGTGCTCGGCCCGATGCTCGACGAGCTCGGCGCGCGCGGCTACAGGTTCGTGAAGGTCTCGACGCTTCTGGCCGGGAACCGGTACCTCAAGGAGGCGCTGCGCAGAAGGAGCGCGCAGGTGGCGCTCGCCCCGGGAACCCCCTCGGCGCGCCCCGGCGGCCTGGCTCACAGGTGACGCTTCCTGACCTCCTCGACCACGTCCCGGTACTCCGGGCCCGCATTCCTGAGGAATGCCCGGTAATGCCTCGCGGCCTTTTCCTTCTCTCCCCGGGCCTCGTATATGATGGCGGCGTTGTAGTTCACCTCCGCGTTGTACGGGTTCAGCCTTAAGGACCTCTCGTACATGGAGAGCGCCCGGGCGTAATCCCCGGAGAGCTGGTAGTAGTTGCCGAGATGCGTCCACGCCTCCGGGTAATCCGGGTTAAGCTCCACCGCGCGCTCCCACTCCACGCGCGCCCTCTCGATATCCCCCATATCCTTGTAGACGTTGCCGAGGTTGAACCTGATCATGGCGCTGCGCGCCTTTTTGAGCGGGACCTTCCTGCCGACGGCGAGCGCCCTGTTGGCCGCGGCCAGCGCCGCGCCCGGCTCCCCCTTCTCGCGGTAGACGGCCACCTCCCCGAGCAGCGCCTCCACGTAGCCGGGGTCCCCGGCCAACGCCTTCTCGTAGTACTCTATCGCGCGCCCATACTCCTTGCGCTTGAAGTACTGGTCGGCCAGCCCCTTGTTGCTCGGCGGGGACTCCGGCGAGACCGCCACGGCGGCGCTGTAGAAGGCGAACTCGTCGGCGTAGTCCCTGTTCCTGTCGATGACCGCCGCGGTGGCGGCAACAAGCCCGAGGACGACAACCCCGGCGACGGCGCCGCCGTACAGGCGGCCCCTGCCTGCCGCGCGCCGGTAGAGGTAGACGAGCCCCCACGCACCGGCGACGATCGGCCCGGCCGAGGCCATGTATATGTACCTCTCCGCCATCATGGAAAAGGAGATGGGCACGATGTTGGCTATTGGTACGAGCGCGAGGTAGAACCACAGGAGCAGGAAGAACGCGAGCCTGTTCCTGCGGTGGGACCATACGATGGCCACGACGCTGGCAAGTATGATTGCGAGGGAGACGAGCACCCGGGCGTCGAGGACGGTGTGCACGGGGTCGATGAGATAATGGAAGGTAAGGCCCCAGGGGAGCACCATGAGCCTCAGGTAAGCCGCCGTGGCCTCGGCCATCATCAGGAAGTTGGAGTATGCCGAGCCCCCCCACCAGCCCTGGTCGGTGCTCATCCTGCCTGTAACGGAGTAGCGCAGGACGAGGTAAGCGAGGCAGACGACGGCGAAGAGGACCCACGCGGGCAGGCTTCCGCGCACCGTCTCGCGCAGGCTCTTCCTGCCGCGCGCCGCGTAGTCGTAGGCGATGACCATGCCCGGCAGAGAGACCATCGTCTCCTTGCCGAGATAGGCCAGCAGCGATAGTACGACCGAGAGCGCGAGCAGCGCCCCGCCCCCCGCCGCCTTCCTGTATCTTACGTACGCGAGGAGCGAGAGGTTCAGGAATACGAACCCGATAAGGTCCGCCCGCGAGGCTATCCACGACACCGCCTCGGTGTGCAGCGGGTGGAGCGCGAATATAAGGGCGCTCAACAGCGCCACGGCCTGCGACTCGAGCATGGCGAGCACGAGGAGGTACAGCGTTACGCACGCCGCCATGTGCAGCAGGAGGCTGGTCACATGGTAGCCCTCGGCCCTCAGTCCGTAGAGGGAGTAGTCGATGGCGTAGGAGACGGTCCTCAGAGGCCTGTAGATGACGGTGCCCCACTCCGAGTCGGCGGAGGCGAGCGTCTTGGGAGAGAAGAAGTATTCCGGGATATTGGAGGTGTCCCTTATGCTCGTGTTGTACTCGACGAACGAGAGGTCGTCGCCGACAAAACCGTTGCCGAGGGCGTTGAAGTACGCCGCGAAGGTCACGACGATGATAAGGGCGATGTGCTTCCACACGGGCGTCCTCTTCTCCCGCCCCTCCGGCCTCCTGTAGCCGGCCATCTCTACCACCTTCGGGGAGGGCTTGCCCGCCCCCTTGTCCATTGGCTTCATTCCAGTATCCATAAAAGAGATTACAATACGATCGCGTCCAGAACGAACGTGTAGACGCAGACCAGGGCGATGGCGGCAGAGGCCGCCGGCACCCCTCTTATCTTATAACGGCCCAGGGCGTTTATGAAATAAAAAGAGAAGAGGAAGAGGAACGGGACCTTTATATAGTAGTACATGAGGTCGAAGTAGGCCATCGAGTGAGAGGCCGCCAGCGCCAGGTATATGGTGCCCGGCACGAGGAAGAAACCGTCCCTCCTCCTGATGGAGATAATGAGCCCGGCGAGGCTGAACACCGTCAGGAGATATACGAGCAGCCTGAAGGCCGTGGACGCCGCGCCCGGGTAGAAGACCTGCGGCGCGCCCGGCACGAACCACGCCTTGTCCACCCCCCTGCCGGTGGCCTGCACGTACTGGAATATCTTTATGAAGACGGCGTTGATGTCTGTGGAGAGCGTGAAGAAGGAGGTGATGAAGTTGTGCGCGTAGACGCCGGGCGAGGCCTTCAGGTTCTCGATGGCGCTCTTCCTGAACTCGTCCTCTACCTTCATGTTGTTCCTTATGAGCCCTTCGTATGTATACGGCTGCCCCGTGGCCCGGTAGAAGACCTTCTCGTAGGGGTCCGGGTAGACCCGGTACCAGTTGTAGTGGTCCGGGTTTATACGGAACTTCCTGACGGTAGAGCCCCAGACGGCGGTCCACGCCTGCGCGTTTACGGGTATTATCCTCTTCGTTATAGAGTAATTCCGCGCCGTGTAGGGCAGTATCACCACGGCCATGCCGAGGGTGAAGAGGGCCGCGGCGCGCACGGCCCTGGCCCGGGAAGGCCTGAACCTCACGAGGAAGATCGCGGTTATGAAGACCGGGAGCGTAAGCGTCACGGGGCGCACGAGGGTCGCCAGGCCCCAGAGCCCGCCGACAAGGAGCATCCTCATGGACAGGTCCCTGTCCCTCAGGGACCTGTCGAGCAGGAATGTTGCGAGGATGAGCAGGAATGTGTGCAGGATGTCGTAGTGCAAAAGCCCGGTGAGCATCACCGTATAGGGATTCGCCCCGTAGAGAAGGGCCGCGAAGAACGCGACGCCCGTGCTGAAGTAATCGCACGCCCACAGGAAGAGTATGAGAGAAGAGAGCGCGAGGAGGAGGCACTGGGAGACATAGACGGCCTTGACCGACCTGTCCGCGAACCTGTTCCACTCGGCCCACTTCCCTTCGGTATCGACCTCCCTCAGGTCTGGCGCCCCGGCGGCGAGCCTCGATACGCCGGCCACGTAAAAGGGGTATCCGGGAGGCCTGAAGACGACCGGGTCCTTCCCGCCCAGAGAGAACTCACCGAAGACGCTTATATTGAGCCCGAGGTCGAACCATTCGTCGGTCATGCCTCCGAGGTGCCCGAGCTGCCGGTTCGTGAGAAGGGAAGAGCCGCTTATCGCCAGCACGAGGGCGAAGATGGCGAAGGAGAGGCCCGACCTGGATTTAAGGTAGCGCATATAGGCCTTATTTTGTCGCCCTGATAAACAGGCTCCCGGCGAGCTCGCGGGCCACGGGTATCGACTCCACCCCGCGCAGGAGCGTGTCCATAATGCCGGCGAGCCGGGCCGGTATCTTCGGGTAAAGGAAGTCGAACGGCTGGATGCTTATCTCCCTGAAGCCGTACTGCGTCATCTTGCGCTTGAGGAGGAACCTCACAAACGCCGTCTCGTCTGGGCTGTTGTGGAAGTACTCCCTGAAGAAGAACCTCTCGGCGAATATGTGGGGGTTGAGCATGTTCGGCTCGGAGAATATCAGCCTGCCCCCGTCCTTCAAGACCCTCGAGAACTCGCTGAGCGCCTTGTCCATGTCGAGGTGGTGGAGCACGGACATGCCTATGACATAGTCGAAGCTCCCGTCCCTGAAGCCGAGCTCGTACGCGCTCGCGCATGAGAAGGCGGCCTTGCCCGCGCCCTTCTTCTTCCTGGCAAGATCGAGTAGCTCATAGGAAACGTCGAGGGTGAATATCCTTGCCTTCGTCTTTACGGCCTCGACGGTGAGGAGGCCCGTGCCGCACCCGACCTCGAGCACGCGGGAGCCCGGCTTCAACTCCCCGAGGAGCATCTTCATCCGCCTCTCCCAGCGCAGGGCCCCTATCCTGCCCGACCAGCCCCATATCTCCTCGGCGGCCCCGGCTATCTTCCTACCGTGCTCTATCTCGTTTTTAAGCCTCTTGTCCCTCTGCTCCAATGATACGCCTCAGACGAACTTGAATTTTTTAAGCGCGGCGAAGCACATCCTGAGCATCACCATGCCGTTAGAGAGCCTCTTGGTCATCTTGGTCTCGCCGTAGACGCGTTCGAGGTAATGCACCGGCACCTCTACAATCTTCAGGTGGAGCCGGGCGGCACCGAATATCAGCTCGTAGTCCCCCCACCTGTCCTCCACGCCCCATGAGCCGAGCATCGCCCTTATGCGCGGCCAGTCCCTCCTCCATATGACCTTCGTGCCGCAGAGCGTATCCGTGAGCCTCTGGCCGAGGAGGTAGGAGAAGGCGAGGCCGAAGAACTTGTTGCCCATGATGTTCAGGGTGCGCATCGCCTGGCCCTGCATCGGGTATATCATGCGGGTGCCGTTTATGAACTCGCCGCGCCCTCCGGCTATGGCGTCGTAGAAGTACGGGAGCTCCTCGGGTATGACCGTAAGGTCGGCGTCGAGGATCATCAGTATGTCGCCGGTGGCGGCGTCAAAGCCCGTCCAGACGTTCTTGGCCTTGCATATCCCCGGCCCCCGGACGAGCCTTATCTTCCTGTGAGGGTACGCCTTCATGACCCGCTCCACCTCCTCGGCGGTGCCGTCGGTGGACCTGTCGTCGCAGAATATTATCTCGGTGGATCTGCCCATCTCGGGGATGCGCGCCACGGCGTCCTCGATGTTGCCCTTCTCGTTCTTGCACGGCACTATTACCGAGACGGTGTATTCGCCCGGAGCAGGCGGCGCGGGCAACCTCCTGGAGACGAGGAGCTGGAGGAAGCAGAGGTTCTTTACGAAAGGCAGCCTGGCGAGCACGCTGTTGAAGAACCAGGAGACGCCGGGTATGCCCACGGGCATCAGCACCTGATTGTACCGTTTCACCACCTCGTATCCCGAGAGGTAGAGCAGGTTCTCTATTATCGGCACGTTCAGCCAGTTCTGTGTGGGCTGGGGGACCTTCCACCCAAGCCTCTCGGCCAGGACGACAAGCGGCCTCCAGAGGTAGTTGTAGTTTATGACTATCAGGCGCGTATCATCGGTGCCGAAGTTCGAGGCGTTGATAAACGCCTTCTCTATGTCTATGATGTCGCCGAGGGTGTAGAAGACGATATAATCGAAGCGCCCTCTCAATCTTACCGTCTCCGGGTCGCCGGAGATAAACCTGTAGGACGGCAGTTTTTCGGAGGCGAGCGAGACCATCTTCTCGCAGATGTCAACGCCAACGGCCTTAGAGGGGCGCAGGACGTCGAGGAGCTGGCCGAGTTCCGAGCGGAAGAGCAGGACCTTCCTTCCGGGCTCCACTATGAAGCCGAGAAAGGCTCCGAGCTTGCCGTAGAAGTACCTGTTCTTCCTTATCCACTTCTCGCGCACCGGGGCGACCGCCTCGTACGCCTCGCGCACCGAGGCCTTGCGGGATTCGAGGTGCTCAAGCGCCCAGTTCTTCTCTTCCTTTACGCTCTTTTTCATCGTCTTTCGGCTCTTGTCGGAGTACGCGGCGCAGAGGCCGCCGGAGAACCTCTGGAGGGGGTCTCTCATGGCAGGATTATCGTCCTGCGGCTATGGGCCGCCGGGCCCTTGCGCCGCCCGGCGCCGGGACCGTAACATGGCGCACTTAAAGGGGTTTTCGCACACGTAAGTTTTACCATAAACGGCGGCCAGGGTCAACACCGGCCCTGCCGCGCCCCGCCTTCACGCCTCCAGGCTGCCTATGCGCCGAAGGACCAGCTCCCTTATGGCCGAGGGCTCCGGCAGCCGGGCCGCAACGGAGCCGTCCTCTATGAGGGGCACGAAGAGGCTTTCATGCTCGCCCCCGCACCCGCATGCCCCGGGAAGAGCACCGAGGGGCACGACGCGCCTTGCCCCGCACCCGGCGCACAGCAGGACGTCCTTGGCCCCGGACCACTTGCCCCTCTTTGCGAAGGGACGCCCCTCTATCTCCATTATGTCCATCGCGAAGTCGATTACAGGGGCGTTGCTGATGCTCGTGCCCACGCCGAATGCGTCGACTACCGGGGCGAGCGCCGCCACCGCCTGCTCGTCGAGACCCCCGCTGGCGAAGAGCTTTACATGGCCGAAGCCGCGCAGGTCAAGCTCCCACCTGACCTCCTCGAAGATGCGGTAGAAGTCCCCCCGGCGCGTGGCCGGGGTGTCGAGCCTCACGGCGTAGAGCCTCTCGCCCATCGCCTCGGCCACACGTATGGCCTCGAACTTCTCGTCGTTGAAGGTGTCTATCAGGGCCACCCGCTTTATCTTCTTATCGACGACTTCGTCGAATGCCTTAACGGCCTCCACGGTATCCCCGTAAACGAGGATCAGGGAGTGCGGCATGGTGCCCGTGGGGTCGGCCTTTATGAGCTCCGCGGAGAGGACGACCGATACCCCGTCGCAGCCGCCGACGTAGGCCGCCCTCTCTATCATGGGGGCTATGGCCGGGTGCATCCTCCTTGCGCCGAAGCTCAAGACCGGCCTGTCCCCGGCGGCCTGCCTTATGCGCGCGGCCCTGGTGGCCACTCCCGAGGCCTGGCAGATGAGCCCGAGCATGGCCGTCTCGAAGACGCAGATCTCCTGATACATGCCCTCTATCTCCATGACGGGCTCCCACGGCCTGAAGACCTCCCCCTCGCGCAGGCACCGTATCCCGACCTTCCTGCCCTCCATCAGGCGCGCCACCTCCTCGACCCCGGCGAGCACGGCCCACGGCACCCCGCCCGGCAGCCTCTTGGCGAAGAACTCGGCCCTGACCCTTTTATCCAGGCCCTTTGTCCTGAGCACCTCCAGTGTGCGCTCGAAGTATACGTCCGTGACCTTGCCCTGCCTTATCTGCTCGTCGCTCGCAGTATGGAACATATCCCCCTCCGCTTTTTATGTTTGACCACTCGCCCGGATGACCGTTACCTCAGCCCCCTGCCGCCGCTTGCCCATCTCGCCGCATAGACCACGGCGACACCCGTTACGAAGCCGCCTATGTGCGCGTACCACGCTATGCCGTCGCTGCCCGCGCCGGAGCTCAGCAGCTGGAAGAAGAACCAGATGCCGAGGAAGACCACCGCGGGCACACGCACTATGGTAACGAAGAACAAGAGGAACAGGAGCGTCTTTACCTGCGCCCTCGGGAACAGTATGAAGTACGCGCCGAGCACCCCGGCTATCGCCCCGCTCGCACCTATCATGGGCGTAACTGCCGAGGGCGACATGATTATGTGGAACATGGACGCCACCACCCCTGCAAAGAGGTAGAAGAAGAGGTACGGAAGGTGGCCGAACCTGTCCTCTATGTTGTCCCCGAATATCCAGAGGAAGAGCATGTTGCCACCGACGTGGAAGAGCCCCCCGTGGACGAACATCGCAGTAAAGATGGTGAACGGGATGGGGACGAGGGCGTGCGGGCCTATGTCCCGCAGGTGCGTTATCTCGTAGGGTATGGCCGCCGCCCGGTATATGAAGACCTCCACGCCGCGGCCGAGGCCTATCTGGTAGATGAAGACGGCCACGTTTACGGCTATTATCAGTATGGTGACAACCGGGAAGGTGGATGATCGGACGTCGTCTTTAAGGGGTATCATTTTTCGTTATTCGCCTGTTTTCATAGCAGGATGTGGGCGCAAGGGCCCCGGGCCCGGCGACGT
>JBHHYT010000059.1:0-15436 GCA_046757705.1 Thermodesulfobacteriota bacterium | reverse complement strand
TCCATCGCGTGGCCATCCATCTTGCCCATGTCGTGGCCCGAATGGTCCATCCCTTCCATCGCGGAGTGGTCCATCCCCTCCATGCCCTGATGGTCTATCCCCTCCATCGCGTGGCCGTTCATGCCGCCCATGTCGTGGCCCGGCTGGCCCTTCTTTGCCGGGTCCTCTGCCCCCGGTACCTTCTTTACGTCGAGCATCTTTGTGACCGCCTCCCTGAGCCTGCTCTCCGAGTCTATGAGGAAGTGCGCGGAGGTGACCACCTCGTCCCCGTCGGAAAGCCCTTTGACGACCTCGTAGTGGCCGTCGGCCTCGACCCCGAGAGTTACCTCACGCGGGGTGAACTTGCCGTTGCCCCTGGCGAGTATGACGAGGCTGCGCTCCCCGGAGAGTATCACCGCCTCGGTGGGCACCGCCAGCGCGCTCCTGCCCACGCTGGAGCGGAGCGTGACATCGGCGTACATGTCGGGCTTGAGCATACGGGACGTATTGTCCACCTCGAGCCTGACCTTGACCGTGCGCGTCTTCGGCTCCATGAACGGGTATACAAAGGACACCTTGCCCCTGAAGACCTTCCCGGGGTATGCGGCAAACGTTATCTCCGCCTCCTGCCCGGCCTTTATCCACGGCATCTCGTACTCGTAGACGTCGGCGTAGACCCAGACCTTGGAGATGTCCGCTATCGTGTAGAGGCTAATCCCCGGCTTTACGAACATACCCTCGAAGACGTTCTTGTTGACCACTACGCCGGCCACGGGCGAGTGTATGTGGAGTGTCTTCATTATCCGCCCGGTCTCATTGAGCTCCCTTATCTGGTGGGCCGGCACGTCAAGGAGCTCGAGCCTCCTTCTGGCCGTCTCGAGCACGGACCCGGCGCCCGGCACCGTGCGCTCCTTCACATCGTCCATGTCCCCGGCGGAGAAGCCCTTGGCCAGCAGGTACTCCTCCTGGGTGGATACGAGCTTGGGGCTGTATATCTCGAGCAGGATGTCGTTCTTCTTTACCTTCTGGCCCGTAAAGTCTATGTAGAGCTTCTCGACCCACCCCTCTATCTTGGTGTTTACGTGGGTCACCCTCTTCTCGTCGTAATCGACCCTGCCGACGGTGCGTATGTCCCTTGCAAGCGCCATCCTCTTTACGCGCCCGGTGCGCACGCCGATGTTCTGCACGGTGACGGGGTCGATCTTGACGGTGCCCGGCTCTGCCCCCTCCTCGCCCTCGTAGACGGGCACGAGGTCCATGCCCATTGGGGATTTGCCCGGCTTGTCGGAGATGTAGTTCGGGTTCATGGGCGCGCGCCAGTAGATTATCTTCTTCTCCTTCGGCGCCCCGTCCCCTGCGGCACCGTCCTTTGCCGTGGGGGCCATTGGGGCGGGCGGGGCCTGCCTGGCGAAGAAGTAGACGCCCGCGCCGCCGGCTATTATGCCTATGGCCAGAAGAATTATGTATACGGCGGCCGGTCTTCCTTTATCCATTTTCTGCCTTTCCTCTCGCATTTTTTTATCCCGCGCCCGCTACTGCGCCGCGCCGGTCTTTTCGAGGTGTCTGCCGATGAGGCTCTCCATCTCGGCTGCCTTTTCCAGGTAGGTCGAAAGCGCCCTGTAGTAGGCGAGGTTGAAGTTAAGCCAGAGGGTCTGGGCGTTGAATATCCCGGCGATGCTGCCTTCCCCGTTCTTATACTTTATCTCCGCCGTCTCTATCAACGCTTTTGCCTGGGGTACAAGCGAATCTGCGTATATCTCGATGAGCTTATAACTCGAGGCCCCGTCAGCATATATCTTCTTGAGCCTGTTCCTGATATTGTTCGTAACCGAGGTCTTCTCCAGAACGGACCTTTCCCTTCCGAGGCGCGCCTCCTCGTTGGCCGCCCTGTTCTTCCCGAACCACAGGGGAATGGTGACGCCGAAGGTCACGGACGTGGCGTCGCGCCCGGCGTCCCGCACGCCGGTCTCCGGGTCGCCGATGGCCGAATAGTTCACGCCGAGCCGGAAGTCGGGCAGGTATCTGTAGCGCGCGAGCTTCTCTTCGAGAGTGTTCCTCTCGACGTTCTTCTCGGCGATCTTCACCTCCTCGTTATCGAGTACGAAGGAATAAAGGTCGTCGAGAGCCCATGCCAGCTTCGTCGCCTTCGGCTCCTTCAAATCCCCCCCCGATTTCTTCAGCTCCTCCTCCGGCTCCTTCAACTCCCCCAGCGGCTCCTCGGGCGGGAGGTTCAGAAGGGTATTGAACCGGGTCTGCTCGGCCCTTCTAAGCTCCTCGAACACCGCTAGGTCGTTCGCCGCTCTGGCGTACCTCGTCTGGGCGTCCACGACGTCGTTGAGGTCCTTGCGGCCAACGGCGTAGTCGGCCATCTCGGCCTTTATGTAAAAATCGAAGACGCCTATCTGCTCTTTCGTAAGCCTCACGGCCTTATCGTAGTAGAACAGCTCGTAGTAGGACTTCTTTACCTCGTAGGCGACCTCCCGGAGCGCCTTCTCGTATTTGAGCCTGGCTATCTCGGCACCCTTGTCCGCTATCTCTCCCTTCACGCCCAGCTTTCCGGGGAAGGGGAGGCGCTGGGAGAGGCTCAGGATGTGGTCCTGCGGGCCGAGACGGGTCTCTACCGGCTGCAGGGGATAGGTGTACGAGAGCATCGGGTCGTCGTAGGCGCTCGCCTGCGGGCCGACCTGCAAGGCCCTGAGCCACTCGAGTCGCGCGGCGCGCAAGGCCGGGTTGTGCTCGACCGCATAGGCGACGAGAGAGTCGATGGATACGGGGGAGGCAGCCTCGCCCTCCCTGGCGCCGCCCACCGCCTTTTCCGCAGCATGCGCCGCAACGGCGAAAGACGCCGCCAGCACCAGAGAGGCGAAGAACGCCGCCAGCGCCCTGGGCCATGAGGGCGCGCCATGCTTGTAACCTGTTGATATACCTTTCATATAAGATGCCTTTTCAGTTAAACGCGGGTTCCCTTCCCCGCGAAAAATCGGTCTCACGGGTTTATTCTACGCTTTGTAGTATTTCCAGGACAAAAAAAACTTGCATCAGCGCGGGTGCTTCATCGTCTTGCAGTGCGTCTTGCAGTCCGTGTGCGATGGGGACCCGATGTGGTAGTGTACCTCCCCCTTCATGGAGCAGTGGGCCTTTGTGCAGAACTCCGACCTGTATTGCCCGTGCGCGGCCATGGGAAGAAAGAGGCTCAGGACGACCACGGCGGCAACTATGGAGCTCGACAATACCGTCCACGCGCCGGGGGCCGGGTGCGCCTCATCCGTGCCTTCGACGAGCCTCCTTACGCGCCCCTCGACAGATGCGCCCCTGAATGAGGCGGTGCTCGCGCCGGCTGCCACCCCGCCCGAGAGCGCCACCTTCACGAGCGCCCCCGCGAGGTTCAACGGGTCTTTGGTGCGGCTTACCACCGACTCGTCGGCGGCCTTTTCCTTGAGCGAGTGGAGCACACCCGCCAGATACCCCGCTATGGGCAGGTAGAAGAAGACGTCCTTGAGAAAAGCGGCGAGGAAGAACCTCAACGGGTCCCGGTTCCTCCTGTGGTGCGCCTCATGGAGAAGCACCGAGCGGAGCTCTTCCCTGGTAAGCGCCTTGAGAAGACCGGTCGACA
Source organism: Thermodesulfobacteriota bacterium (assembly GCA_046757705.1). Taxonomy (GTDB): domain Bacteria; phylum Desulfobacterota; class GWC2-55-46; order GWC2-55-46; family GWC2-55-46; genus JBHHYT01. Next base: position 11,844 of record JBHHYT010000059.1, on the reverse strand, counting down.
GGTATATCCTGGGCCTTATGAGGCCGCAGGTGAACGCCGTCTTGAGGGTGTCGTCCCTTATGAGCGCCACGCTGCCGACCGCGCCGCTGAGCGGCAGCCTCCGCATGGCCTTGCTGCCCTTCAGTAGCCCCCTGCCCTGCCTCACGAAGGCGTAGAGCACGCCGCCGCCGAGCAGGGCCGCGCCCGCCCACATAAGAGACGCCATCACCACGGTTGTCGCGGACGTACACGAGACCGCCATGCTCCGGCACCACTCGAATACCATGGCCGCGAGGCCCTCGAGCTGCGGGGCCTGCGTCCAGAGCCAGAAGAAACTACCGGAGATAAAGGCCACGGCCGCTATGAAAATGAACGGAAAGACCATTATTCGGACCCTTTTTCAAGCTCCTCTTTCTTGGAGGAGATCAGGCACGACAGACGTTCGAGCTCCTCCGGGTCTTTGCTCGCCACTATGTCCACGAACGAGGCCATGGCCGTCCCGCTCCAGAGGTCGAAGACACCCTTCAAGACCTCTCTGGATACGACGCTGGCAAGCTCGTCCCTTGTCTGGACGGGCTCGAAGGTGAATACGCTCTCGCCCTTCGACTTTCTCACGAGCCCCTTCTTGACAAGCCTCTCGAGCACGGTAAAGACCGTGGTCACGGCGATGGAACGGGACCTCCTTATCTCTTCGAGGACCTCCTTGCCCGTGGCCCCCGGAGAGTCCCAGAGGACCTCCATAATCTCCTGCTCCAGCGAACCGAGCACCTTGCCGAGCCCTTCGTTCTTGAACTTAAAGTTCTTTGCTACGTATTTTGCCATCCTCACATCCTTTCAAAAGCCGCAAAGGCACATTGCACATGGGTCATTTTATTCTACCTGAGGTAGAATGTCAAGCAAAACATCGCAGACGAGACGAGCGGCCCCATGGGAGGCCATCGCCGGTCTTCCGGCAGGGGTTTAATCCATCGGGCGCCAAGTGGAAAGGGCTTAACGCGCGCGCAGCGGCCTCTACGCGGGACTTCTTCCGGCGGCCTGTGCCGGCGCCTCGGGAGGCAAGGCCCCGGTCAAGGGGCAAGCGTACGGTTTCATTGCATAATAGCGGGGGCCTAAAAATGAAATTGACAGCCGCTGCGCCGATATAATATAATACCTCCACTACTCGGACCACCCACTGAAAACCCCTCAACAGGCTTCGCGCGCCGTACCTCTAAAAAAATACACCACGACATTGAGGCCCCCGCAGCATCTTGCGGAGGGACTTCGACATGCAAAGGTCCCCGCACTTCGCCCCGCTCGCCCGCCCTGTGGAAGACCGCGGGCAATGCGCACCCGATGCATGTCCACCATCGCTCAAAACTCTTTTCCCGAAAGGAGAGCGTTGCCGTGGTAAGCGTGGCCCTGAAGAAGATACTGATAGTCGATGACGAAGAGGTGATAAGGAACTTTTACAGAGACTCCCTGACCTCCAGTGGATACGAGGTCGAGACGGCCGAGGACGGGGTGGAGGCCCTCGAAAGGCTCAAGGAATCGACCTACGACCTTATCCTGACAGACATAAAGATGCCCCGGCTCGACGGCTTAGGCTTCTACGCGAGCGCCGCCAGGGAGTACCCCTACCTGCGCGACAGGTTCCTGTTCGTCACAGGCACCCCGCCCACTCACTCCGAATATTTTTCAAGGATACGCGGCAGGATGATACTCAAGCCGTTCAGGATGAACGACCTGCTCGACGCCATCTCGCAGATCATGAGCACGCCGCTCGATGAGCAGCTCGAACGCTCGGAGCTCGACAGGAGGGTGGGCAGGAGGCTCTTCTACAAGATGGACTGCTACCTGATATCCACGGACTCGGGCGTACACAGGTCCGTCATAGCCCGTACCCAGGACATCTCCTCGCTCGGCATGCAGATAAGGTACTTCGGGGATTCTATAAAGACGGGCGACAGGGTGCGCCTGTCCATCAGGTGGGAGAACGGGGGCCTCAAGAAGGCCGGGAAGATAGTCTGGGCCCACGGCCCCAACAGGTTCGTCTCCGCCGGCGTCAGGTTCTCGGAGCCTCTGGATGCCTCCGTCCTGGACGCGCTTAAAAAAGACCTCCGGTAGCAAAAGGCTCCGGGGTCCTGAGCACGCATCGGCGCCGCTACCCCTGCGGCCTTCCTTTCACGAAGCGCCTTTGCGTACCGGGGCCGCGGGCGGGGCAGATTAAAGACCCGGAATCCCCCTCTTTGCGCCCGGGGGCGCGGGCGGGGCGCTCATTGCCCCTTTATCCCGCCGATGATGTCGTCTATCCACGAAAGGGCGGCTATGGCCGAAGGCCAGCCGATGGTGCTTATGGCGAGCAGCGCGGCGTGGTATATCTCGGCGTCGGATACGCCCGCCTCCCTGCACCTGCGCACATGGGAATGGACCGCGCCCTCCGTCTGCGCGCCTATGGCTATGCCGAGCTTGACGAGGTGCCGGGCCTTGACGTCGATACCATCGACCTCGCCCACCGCGCGCCCGAGCCCCTGAAAGCTCTTCCAGACCTCCGGGTATTTTTTTATGACGTCCTGCAGAAAACCGGGCAGTACCTCTGTCTCGTCCATCTGGTCCCTCCTCGGTCAGGGGAAAAGGTTAGGGGAAAAGGTTAGGGGAAAACGGCTCTGAGACCGGCGCTTGACCCTTAAACTATATCTCCCTTTGGGGATGTGTCAAGTGCGCCGGCCGGCCCGGGCCCAGCGCGCGCCGGAGAAGAAAAACAGGCTTTATCTTGCCCCCTTTTTGTGCTATATATTATGTGGATCGGAAACCGGCCCGCAGATGCCTGGGGGTGCCCGGGCCCCTCTTCCGCTCCCCGGCCAGGGTGGTCCGCGCATCCAGGCCGGCCCAGTCTTTCCAAACAGCCCCGAAGAGACCGGACCAGAACCCATAACACTCCGTTTTCCCTCACAAAACAACTATCCAGACAATCAAGGAGGTGGACTATTATCTCCCTTATCTTCTCCATCGCGATACTTTCCATGGTAATGGGCATATACCTTGCGCGCCACAAAAAGAGGTCCCGCAAGGTCGAGGGCAAGATCAGCAAGGCCAGGGAGTGGGGCCTGCACGAGCCGACCTCCATCCACCCCAGGATAGACAAGGCCCGGTGCATCGGGAGCGGGGCCTGCGTGAAGGCCTGCCCGGAGAAGGACATACTCGGGCTTTCCGGCGGGAAGGGGCGGCTGATAAACGCGTCCCAGTGCATCGGCCACGGGGCCTGCGCCATCGCCTGCCCCGTCGAGGCGATAACCCTTGTATTCGGCACCGAGACCCGCGGGGTGGACATACCCTGGGTGTCCCCCACCTTCGAGACCAACGTGCCGGGCGTCTTTATCGTCGGCGAGCTCGGCGGCATGGGGCTCATAAAGAACGCGGTCACGCAGGGCAGGGAGGCGATAGACCACATAGCCGGGATGCTCAGGGAGAGGGCGGCGGAGAAGACGAACTACGACGTGCTCATAGTGGGGGCCGGGCCCGCGGGCATCGGCGCCTCACTGGCCGCCACCAGACACAAGCTCAGGTTCGTCACCATAGACCAGAACGACCTCGGTGGGACGGTGCTCCAGTACCCCCGCCACAAGATAGTGATGACCTCTCCGATGGAGCTTCCGATGTACGGCAAGGTGCGCCTGAAAGAGACGACGAAAGAGTCCCTGCTCGAACTATGGCAGGAGGTATGCGGCAAGGCCGGGCTCAAGATAAACTCGAACGAGAAGATGACCGGGCTTACCCGCGACGGATGCAGCCGGTTCATCGTAACGACCGCCAAGGCCGAGTACGTCACGAAGTTCGTGATGCTCGCCATAGGCAGGCGCGGCACACCGCGCAAGCTCGGGGTACCCGGCGAGGGGCTCTCGAAGGTGACATACAGCCTCAAGGACCCGGAGCAGCACAGTGACGAGCATATCATCGTGGTGGGCGGAGGCGACAGCGCGGTGGAGGCCGCCCTGGCGCTCTCGGCGCAGCCGGGCAACACCGTTACGCTCTCGTACCGCAAGGACAGGTTCAGCCGCATAAAGCCGGGCAACCGCGAGCGCCTCGAAGAGGCGCTCGCCAAAAAGACGCTCACCGTGGCGTTCAACTCGAACGTGACGGAGATAAAGGAAAAAGAGGTGCTGCTCGAAGAGGGGGGCGCAACGCGGACGCTGCCCAACGACTACGTATACATATTCGCCGGGGGCGAGCTGCCCAACGAGTTCCTCAAATCCATCGGCATCAAGATAGAGAAGAAGTTCGGCACGCCCCTGCACGAGGCGAGCTGAGGCGAGCCGCCTGAGCCGGACGCCGTACCTCGGAATGGTGATTGTAAATCCCCCTCCATCCCCCTTTGAAAAAGGGGATGGAGGGCCCTCTCCCTTGCGGGGAGAGGGCAGGAGTAAGGGTGCGATCCCGCTCTCTGAGACGTCCCGTTCCTTTTTAATACCTGTAGGAAGCCCTCGTAAAGAAGCTCTTCACGTCGTAGTCCCGCCCGTGCTCCATATCGAAGGAGGCCGAGAGGTTCCAGTCCTTCAAGACGTAGAGGTACCCGGCCACGCCGAACCCAACTATGTCGTCGTTGTTCCCGGCGCCGTACTCGTTCTGCGTGTACGAGGCGTGGACGATGACCTGCAGGACGTCCCAGTTGTACCTGTCGAACTGGAGGCCGTACGTGGTATGGAGCGAGCCGTAGGAGTCGCTCAGGGTGATGTTGAGGTCCCCGTTCACGCCCGTGTCGTAGAGGTTCGAGCCGCTTACGCCAAGCCCGTATACCATCGCGTCGTCGAGCTGCGTCTCCACCGCCGGGTAGTACCGGGTCTGGCGCTCCACCCTTGCGTACAGGGTGTAGCGCTCCTTGAAGCGGTAGTTCGCGCTTACGTAGTAGGCCTCCTGCCTGCTGTCGTCGACAGCGAAGTCCATGGACGCGAAGAGCCTGAAGGCCCTGAACTGGTTGTACCCCACGGTTACGCTCCTGGTGTAGTCGGGCCTGTAGGTAAGCTCCACGATGCCGTTGGTGAGCCTGGCGCCCAAGTCCTTCTCGTTGAAGTCGACTGTGGCGTTGGTGTAGACGGACACGCCGTGCGCCGGGTAGTAGGTGAGCTCGCCGTAGACGTACCTGCGGTCGGTCGCGCCCTTGTACCCCTTGTGCACGTACGCGAGCCTGGCGCCCACCGCCTCTTTCCGGTAGTAGAGGTAGGCGCCCGCGGTGGTGAAAGCGGTGGTGAAGGCCTCGGTGTACGGGTTCGGATTGTACCCCCCGAAGACGCCCATGCCGTAGTCCCCCCGCCTGAGCACCGCGTTTACGCCGTCCACGCGCTCTATCGGAAGCTCATGCGGCCAGAAGCGGCCCACCGAGAGGAAGAGCCTCTCCCCGGCGTACTCCACGTCCATGATGTCTATCCTGTCGTTGGCCGTGGAGTCCGCGTAGTCCTTCGCCCCGAGGTTGAGCCTCTCGCTGCCGTCGAAGTGCAGGCTTATGGTGCCGGCCTCGTTGAGCTTCGTCATATCGAGGCGCACGCGCGCCGTCAGCAGGCTGCGGTCGTAGGCGGCCGACGAGTCCTTGCTGTAGAAGTTCTCGATGCTGAAGCGCCCGTGCGTCTGCGCTCCGGAGGCAACGGAAGCGAAGAAGACGGCGGCAAGCAAGGGGGCACATGGCCTCATGCTTTTCATAAGAGCCGCCAAAAGGCGGCGCGTCCATAGAAGAGACATTTATTCCCTGCCTGTTGGATGACAGCCGAGACACCCCGAGTTGGAGCCTGTCTTGTGCACCTTCGCCCCCCTCGACGAGTGGCACTCTATGCAGCCGCCCTTGTTGCCGTAGTTCCGGGCGGGGTGGCAGTCCGAACAGCGAGAGTACCCCTTGTGTCCCGTGGGGAAGGAAGAGAAAGACCCGTGGTTGATGCTCCCGGGCAGCCAGGACGGGTACCTGTGGCAGTTCTGGCAGACCGTGCCGAAGCGCGAGCTGTACGTCTTGTGCGCCGCCGGCGTTGCGCTCGAATGGCAGTTGTTGCAGTTGGCAGAGGTCGACGTCGAGTGCGCAACCGATGCCCAGCCCGGGTACGCATGGCAGTTCTCGCAGGTCGTCGGGTACGCCGAAGGGTTGCTCAGATGCGTGGCCGGGCGCATGCTCATGTGGCACGACGAGCACCCGGTCTTCGCTGTCGTGTGCCTGTGCGCCGTCCACGTGGAGGTCGACGTGTGGCACAGCTCGCAGGTCGTCGGGTAAGAGGCCGGGTCTGCGGTGTGGGTGGCCGGGCGCATGCTCAGGTGGCAGCTCGAACAGTTCGCGCCCGTGGCTATGTGCCTGTAGCTCCAGTTGACGAAGGTAGAGAAGTGGCACTGCGTGCAGTCCTGGCTGTAGTTGCCCGCCAGATGCTTCGGGGCCGAGGCGTACCTCTCCTGATGGCAGCTCCTGCACGCCGCCGGGGTGCTCCTGTAGAGGCGGTTCGTGTGGCACCCCTTGCACTCCACCGCCCTGTGAGAGCCTATCAGCGGGTAGGCCGTCGCGGCGCTATGGTTGAACTGCGTCGGGCCCCACGACCTCTCGCCGTGGCACTGCGAACACTCCTTGCCGCCGAACTGGTTGAAGTGCGGGTCGGCGTGGCACTGGTTGCAGAAACGGTTTACCCTCTTGTATACCCCCTTGGTCACGTGGCAGCTCTGGCAGACCACGTCGTTATGGACGCCTTTAAGGGCGTAGCCGGTCCTCTTGGAGTGGTCGAAGTTCCTCGGCCTCCAGTTGTACTGCGTATGGCAGGAGGTGCACCCCTCCTTGAACTCCCCCTTGTGCGGGTCCCTGTGGCAGTCGAGGCACCTGCGCTCTTTGGCCTTGTACCTGTTCTTCGTCTTGTGGCACCTGTCGCACCGCGTCTCCCTGTGCGCGCCCACGAGCGGGAACTTCGTCTGCCTGTTGTGGTCGAGCGTGGTCTTCTTCCAGTCCGCGGGCGTATGGCACTTCTTGCAGCCCCTGCCGAGCTCCTTTTTATGCACGTCGTCCTTCTTGTGGCAGGTGAGACACGCCGGGTCGATGGGCTTGTACCTCCCCTTCACATGGCACCTGGCGCACTTCACCTTCTCGTGCTTGCCGTCGAGCCTGTAGCTGCTGTACTGCGGGGCGTTGTGGTTGAAGATGACCTTCTTCCACCCGTTCGTCGTGTGGCAGACCTCGCATCTCTTTCCCTTGAACTGCCCCCTGTGCTCGTCCCTGTGGCAGGCGTCGCACTTCTTGTGCTCAACAGGCTTGAACCTCCCCTTTGCGTGGCACTTGCCGCACTTCACCTCGCGGTGCCTGCCCTCGAGCCTGTATCCCTTGTACGACGGAGCGGCGTGGTCGAAGGCGTCCTTCTTCCAGCCCTTCGTCGTGTGGCACGCCTTGCACCTCCTGCCCTTGAACTGCCCCCTGTGCTCGTCCCTGTGGCAGGCGTCGCACTTCTTGTGCTCAACAGGCTTGAACCTCCCCTTTGCGTGGCACTTGCCGCACTTCACCTCGCGGTGCCTGCCCTCGAGCCTGTATCCCTTGTACGACGGAGCGGCGTGGTCGAAGGCGTCCTTCTTCCAGCCCTTCGTCGTGTGGCACGCCTTGCACCTCCTGCCCTTGAACTGCCCCCTGTGCTCGTCCCTGTGGCAGACGTCGCACTTATTGTGCGCAACCGGCTTGAACCTCCCCTTTGCGTGGCACCTGGCGCACTTGACGTTGGCGTGCTTGAAGGTGAGCCTGTAGCCGGAGTCCCTGTCGTGGTTGAACCTGTCGAGCGCCTTCCAGCCGGCCACGGTGTGGCACTTCCCGCAGTTATTGCCGAGCTGCTTCTTGTGCTCGTCGGTATGGCAGGAGGCGCACCCCTGCTTCAGGCCCGTGTACAACCCTTCCTTCTTGTGGCACTTGGAGCACCTCAGCTTTTCGTGCTTGCCCCTCAGGAGATAGTCGGTCCGGTCGTGGTTGAAGTCCTCCTCGTTGATGGATATCATCTTGTAGCCGCGGCCCTTGTGGTCGCCGTGGCACTTCACGCACGCGTCCTTGAACTTCACGTGGATGCCCTTCTTGCTCTTTATCTGCGCATCGAGCCTGTCGTGGCAGTCGAGGCAGCGCCTGTCCGGCAGCCCTCCGCCGAGCCTGTGGCACTTCGTGCACTTGGTGATGCCCTCGTACTTCGCGTGAGGCCTTGCCAGGTCACCGGGGCTTATGAGCGTATGGAGCCCGTCCTGCGCCATGGCGTTCGAATACAGCGATACGACCGCCACAAATATGATTACAAGAGTCCTGAGCATGGCCCTCCGGCTTCCGGCTTTTACGCCGTCCGTATTGAGATGCGCGTTATACAGCAGCGGGAACGGTTCGACGGAAAGATGAATTGGCGGTCTCGCCTCGCCTTATCAGGCCACCGGCCTGAAGACGTAATAGACCGCTATATGCAGAAACATTATGAAGAACATCACTATCGCCAGCGGTATATGGAAGACATGCCAGTAATGGAGCATCCTGTGCGAGGTGGTAAGCAGGTTCTTCTTCCTTATGAGGGCGGCCTTCTTGCGCAGGTGCTCGACGATCCGGCCCCTTGCCCGCGGGCCGAGCTTGAACCGGCGCTTCAGTATCCTGTTGATGCGCATTATCCTGAAGCGGTTCTTCATGTCGTTGCCTATCATGTACGGCAGAGCGGCGACGAGGTTCATCTCCCCGGCGCGCTCGTCGACGTGCTCGACCTCCTTGAAGAGGCGGGATATGTTGGCGTTCGTCCTGAACCCTTCGAGCCCGGCGTCGATCCCCCGGACCATATCATCTATATCCTTTACCCCGAGCTCCGCCCCGGTTATCGACCTCGGTATCTGCACGTAGATGTACCTGCCGAGTATGCCGAAGACCATGGTGGTTATCATGCACCAGAAGCTCGTGGCGACAAGCCCGTGGAGCTTGAAGGTGGTGTGCAGGGTGACCAGAAGGGGGCCCATCACGCCGAAGAACATGTGGATGGAGAGCCAGCGCCGCATGGAGCCCAACGCGCCCATGAACGAGAAGCGCTTCCTTACGGTGTAGAGCATCATCACGACCATCATGCCCGAGCCTATCCAGCCGATGGGGTGCCAGACGCCCTTGCTCGGCTCGTAGACTATGGGGTAGGCCTGCAGGTAGCCGTGCGTGTGCGCGAGCCTCAGGAGGCTTACGGCCGGCAGGTAGCTCTCGGTAACGCTCTCGTACGCGCCGGCGAGGCCCACGGCGAAGAAGGCTACGAAAAGGAACCATTCGAAGGAGAGCCCCCCGGGTACGGCACGGCTCGCGGGACGCGTCTGCTCCCTTGCCCTCCCTGAGGCCGCCGCCCTTTCATGTGGTATCGCGATGTTCAGGTCTGCCATAAAGTATCTCCGTATTTTGTAAAGCGCGGTGGCGCCTGCGCTTGCAGTAGAGATACTTATATTGGATTTCCGGCTTTTTTGAATGTAACTTGCGTTACAGAGGGGGATTTTAGAAAAAAACGGGGCCGGGCGTCAGGATATGGATATCAGAGGGAAGCGGTTGTTCCTCGGCAGGTTGGGATGGGGACCGTGCCTTCAAGGCTTCAAGGTACCGAGGGGGGATAAAAGGCGGCTCAGCCGAGCAGCCCTACGCCGGTCTCGAAGATGCCGTCTGCGGTCTCCCGATGCTCGAGGAATATCCTGTCGAACTCCGGGGCGAGCCTTACGAACGCATCGAGGACCCCGGGGTGGAAGTGTTCGACCCTGCTCCTGACGTTGCCCACGGTTATCACACTTACGGCATGTTCGTGGCCCATCGGCTCCTTGTACGGCCTCCTGCTCCGCAGGGCGTCGTACTGGTCGCACAGCATGGTGATCATCCCCTCCACGGGTATCTCTTCTCCCTTGAGCCCGCGCGGGTACCCGGAGCCGTCCCACCTCTCATGGTGCGTCAGTGCCACAGTGGCCGCCATCCTTATGTTGGCATGCGTCGAGCCGGCAAGGAGCTTATGGCCTATCATGGTGTGCGTCTTCATTATCTCGAACTCGGCCTCCGAGAGCGGCCCCTCCTTGAGCAGTATGCTGTCCGGTATGCCTATCTTCCCGATGTCGTGCATGGGGCTTGCGAAGGTTATGGTCTCCACGAACTCCGTAGGCATCCCGAGCTCCTGCGCTATCCGCCCGGCGTAGAGCCCGACGCGGGAGATGTGCTCCCCGGTGTCCATGTCCCTGAACTCGGCGGCCCCGGTCAGTCGGCTTATCGTCTCGAGGCTCGAATCCTTCAGCGCCTTGAGCGCGCCGCGAAGCTTCTCGGTGGTCCTGGCCACCGTCCTCTCCAGCTCCTCCTTGTACCTCTTCTCGACCCGGAGCAGGTTGCTGTGCTCTATGGCCCTGTTTACGTTAAGGAGCAGGTACTCCGCCCTGTACGGCTTGAGGATTAGGTCGAAGGCGCCTTTTTTAATCGCCTCCATGGCAATGTCCATGTCCGCGTATCCCGTCATCAGGACCACCGGCACAAGGGGACGCACGCTGCGGGCGCGCCCTAAAAGCTCCATGCCGCTTACGCGGGGCATCTTTATGTCGGTAAGCATCATGTCGACCTCCTCGGAGTCGAGGATGGACAGTGCGTCCGCGGAGTCGTCGCATGCTATGACCCTGTAGCCGTGCATTCCGAGCAGCATGGACGTGGCGTCGAGCACCGAGGCGTCATCGTCCACCAGAAGCACCACCCCTTTATTCTCCGTATCCATAACCGAAGCCTCTCTTGAGGATTTTCAAGCCATTGCCCGTTTTTGTCCCTGAAAACCTTTTTTTACCCTTACTGTATATCGGCTCCCGTTGCCGAAACTTTCGGGTTTTCTTTGATCAGGGCGCGTCCCTCACGCCCCCCTTGCCCACGGCGCGGCCTGAGGGCGAATTCAAAGCGCCCCGGGGTAGGGCCGGGGCGCTCATCAACGCGAACCTTTCGGCGGCAGCCGGTCACGGCCTCGCAAGGAAGTTCGCGTACATATTCGCTGCGTCGTTGTGCTCTATGACCCTCGAGCCGAGGCTCGCCACCTTCGTGCCGCAGACCTTGAAGTCATAGACGACCATCATGGTGCTGTTCTTCTTGGGCATCTCCTTTATGGAGACGCGTTTGCAGCTGGTGTTCTCGTACCTGCCATTGTAGAAGCCGATGTACCTGGACGTGTCCTCGGGCTTTACGAAGTCCCTCCGCATGGTCGATACCTCACGGGCCATCTGCTCGCGGAAGGCCTCCCTCTGCTCCGGGGTCTTCTTTACGAGCTTCGTATCCGCATAGCTCACCACGGCGCCCTTCTCGAGGTAGTTCACGCCCTCGAGCCCCCTGTTGAGATAGAACGCCGCCGTATTGTCGCCCCTGTTCATGGAGCGCAGGTTCTTCTCCACCAGGAACCTCAGGCCGCCGTTGCAGGCCATGTACCACGCGTTGTCGCTCTGCTCGGTCCTTATCACGTAGTCGAAGGCCTCGTTGGAGCTTACCTCCACGAGCCTCTTGTATCTCCCAATCTCCTTGGGGATGACGTATACGGCATTACCGCCGTTCTCCCTGCAAAGGGCGCTCATGCGCTCGTAAAGCCCCGTGGAAGTGGTGCCGCCCTCGAACTCGGCGAGATTGAAGAACCCTTCCTCCGGTATCGTCGGCTTGGCCGCCTGTCCGGCGTTTACGTTTGAAGTAAGGAGCGTTAATGTCACCAGAAACTGTAAAATCATCGCTAATCTCTTCATGGCCCTACCTCCTTCTTTTGGTCCGAATTCTTGACCATATACTATTGGAAGAAGCGTGCCAAAGCCCCTGTTCCGGCGTAACTCCCCGTTTTATAAAGGTAAAAAGGGGCGGGGAGGGAGGACGGCCCAGGACGGGGTGGGCGGTTATGGCAACCCGTCCGGAAGAGGCCTGAG
>JBHHYT010000058.1:0-15554 GCA_046757705.1 Thermodesulfobacteriota bacterium | reverse complement strand
ATAAGCGGCTTGTCCACCAGAGGGAGCATCTCCTTCGGGATGGCCTTCGTGGCGGGCAGGAACCTCGTGCCGAAACCGGCGGCCGGGAAGACAGCCTTTTTTATGACGCTCATGCACATACCCCCTCTGGTGGTTTCGTGCGGCCGGCCCTGTCGTCGATCTTTCCGGAGGGAGGCGGTCCGTGGCCCGGGCCCCTCATGCGTCCCGGTACCCCCCCCTTGCTCCCGCCGTTGCCCCTGCTTACCCCCCCGCCGGTCTCCGGCGCATCAATCTTCGCAGGCCCCGCAGGCCTCGCAGGCCTCGCAGGCCCCGCTGGAGGATAGATGATAATAATTTTCTCGGTATAAGTCAAGGAGGCGGGGAGTTTTGCGCCCCCGCGCCCGGGGCCGGGCGGAGGCGGGCGGCCGGTGGGCAGACGCGGTCTTGCGGCCCTCAGGCCGGGGTGAGGGCCGCATACTTCAAGGCGAGCTTCTTTATGCCGGCGCCCTCGAAGTTCACGGTCACCTTGGCCGAGTCCCCGGCGCCGAGGGTCTGCTTTACCACGCCCACGCCGAAGCTCGGGTGCCTGACCCTCATGCCCACCCTGAAGCCGGGCCTGACCTCGTAGACCTTCTCGGAAAAGAGCCCGTCGGCCTCCTGGCTGCCCTCGTCGGTGTAGTAGGTCTCGTCGGCGGAGAAGACCTCCCTGGGCCGGTCCCCCTCGGGGGTCTTTATGGTTATCAGCTCCGGGGGTATCTCGGATATGAAACGGGAGCGTATCTGGTACTTCGTCTCGCCCCACGTGGTGCGCGTCCTCGCGGCGTGCAGGTAGAGCTCCTCTTTGGCGCGCGTCATGCCGACGTAGCAGAGCCTGCGCTCCTCCTCGAGCTGCTCCGGGTCGTCTATGGACCTCGAGTGGGGGAAGAGCCCCTCCTCCATGCCCGCGAGGAAGACGACCTTGAACTCGAGCCCCTTGGCCGCGTGCAGCGTCATGAGGGTCAGCCTCTCGGCCTTGTCCTCGTAGCTGTCTATGTCGCTTATCAGGGATACCTGGTCGAGGAAGTCGGCGAGGGTGGCGTCGGGGTTGGCCTCCTCGAAGTCCTTTATGGCGGAGATGAACTCGAAGAGGTTCTCTACCCGCTCCATCGCCTCCTCGGTGCCCTCTTCCTGATACATGAGCATGTAGCCGGAGTCCTCGAGCAGGCGCAGGGCAGACTCATGGAGGCTTGTCTGACCGAGGTTGCCCTTGAAGTCCTCGCACGCCTCGAGGTATGCGCCAGCGCGTGTCTTGGCGAGCGCGCCGCGCGCGTTGGCCGCCCTGAGGGCGTCGAAGAGCGAGAGCCCCTCTTCGTCGGCAAGGGCGCGCAGCTTGGCGAGGGTGGCCGGGCCTATCTTTCGGGCCGGCCTGTTTATTATCCTCTGCAGGCTTATCGTGTCGTTCGGGTTCGCCATCACGCGCAGGTACGCCACCGCGTCCTTTATCTCCATCCTGTCGTAGAACCTCACGCCGCCGACGATGGTGTACGGGATGGACTCGCGTATGAGCGTCTCCTCGAATACCCTCGACTGAGCGTTCGTCCTGTAGAAGATGGCTACGTCCCTGTAGGCGAGAGCGCCGTTGTTGTCGAGCAGGCGTTTTATCCTCTTTATCACGGTCCTCGCCTCGTCGTACTCGTCGCGCGCCTCCTCGAACAGAAGCGGGCTGCCGCCGGGGTTCTCCGTCCAGAGGGTCTTCTCGATGCGCTTGCTGTTCTTGACGATAACGGCGTTCGCCGCCGAGAGTATGTTCTTGGTGGAGCGGTAGTTCTGTTCGAGCCGCAGTACGGTCGCGTCCTGGTAGTCCTTCTCGAAGTCGAGTATGTTGCCGATGTCTGCGCCCCTCCACGCGTAGATGGACTGGTCGGGGTCTCCGACGGCAAGGAGGTTGCGCGTGCCCGAGGCGAGCAGGTTGGTGAGCAGGTACTGCGCCCTGTTCGTGTCCTGGTACTCGTCCACGAGCAGGTAGTGGAACCTGCTCCGGTACTTCTCGAGTATGTGCGGGTTGTTCTTCAGCAGGCTTATCGGCTCGCAGATGAGGTCGCCGAAGTCCATGCACCCCATCTCCCTGAGCCTCTTCTGGTAGAGCGAGTATATCTTCACGACCCGCTCGGCGAGGAAGTCGCCGGACCCCATCGATGCGTACTCCGAGCAGCTTATGTACTCGTTCTTGGCGTGGTTTATCTTCGAGAGCACGGCCCTCGGGGAGAAGGTCTTGTCGCTTATGGAGAGCTCCTTCATCACCTCTTTTACGAGCATGAGCTGCTCGTCGTCGCCGTAGACCGTAAGCTCCCTGCCGGAGCCCGAGGCGCGGAGCTCGGTGCGCAGGAGCCTGAGCCCTATGGAGTGGAAGGTGCCGAGCCACAGCCTCTTGGCGTCATCCCCGATGAGCCTGTGGAGCCTCTCGCGCATCTCTCCGGCGGCCTTGTTGGTGAAGGTCACCGCGACGATGCTGGAGGGGGCCACGCCTCTTTTGAGGACGAGGTAGGCGATGCGGGCCGTAAGCACGCGGGTCTTTCCGCTGCCGGCCCCCGCGAGTATGAGGAGCGGGCCGTCGCCGAAGGTGACGGCCTCATGCTGTGTCGGGTTGAGTGATTTTATAAACATTTTCTTGGTTTTCGGCGGCGGTTCTTACCGTTGCCGACAGGCGTTATCGCATAAAATGCGGGCGTTTATTCGTCTTTCTCTATCCGGGAAAGGTAAGGCGCGCCGGAATATGAGGTCCCTCTAATTTTTTAACATAAACCGGGCCCTGAGGCAATCAGGAATCGGCACGAACCCCTGCGCCCCGAAAGAGCGCGGCAGCGCGCCAGGATACGTTTCCGGCCACGGCGATGTTGTGTGGCGAGCGAATCCTGAAGCGGGACTCTTCGTCGCCTCCGGCTCCTCAGAATGACAACCCCGCATCCCGGCCCTCTCCCACGGGGGGAGAGGGGAAGACAACCGATAGCCCCTGGACCCCATAACATCTTGAACCTCCCCGGCTTTTCTGTTAAATTTGCTCTCATGGGCCTGAACATAGCGATAGCCTCGTCCGAGGCCACCCCCTTTGCCAAGACCGGCGGGCTCGCGGACGTCGCCGGCTCGCTCCCGATGGCTCTCGAAAGGCTCGGGTGCACGGCCACGCTCTTGCTCCCCTACTACAGGCAGGTCGACGAGTGCGGCCTGAAGATAGCGCCCGCCGGCTTCGAGATAAGCGTGCCCGTGGGCAGAAGGGACATAACGTCGAGGGTCTACGCGAGCGAATACAAGGGTGTGAAGGTCCTTCTCCTCAAGTGCGACGAGTACTTCGACCGCAGCTACCTCTACGGCACACCGGACGGGGACTACTTCGACAACCTCGAAAGGTACGCCTTTTTCTCAAGGGGGGTGCTCGAGGCCCTCAAGGCGTCCGGGGGCGCCCCACCGGACGTCATACACTGCAACGACTGGCAGACGGGGCTCTTGCCGGCGTACCTGAGGCATACGTACGTAAACGACGACTTTTTCAAGAAGACCGCCACGGTATTCACCATTCACAACATGGCCTATCAGGGCCTCTTCGCCGCCAACCTCTTCGAGCTTACGAACCTGCCGCCCGCGCTCTACCAGCCCGAGGGGCTCGAGTTCTGGGGCAAGGTCAACCTCCTGAAGTCCGGGCTCGCGTACTCGGATATCATCACCACCGTAAGCCGCGAGTACGCCAGGGAGATACAGACCCCGGAGTTCGGCTACGGGCTCGACGGCTTCCTCGCAAAGAGGAGGGACGTCCTGCACGGGGTCTTGAACGGGGTGGACTACGAGCAGTGGGACCCGGAGCGGGACCCGCTGCTGCCGCAGAGGTACTCCGCCTCCGACATGAAGGGAAAGAGGGTGTGCAGGAAGGAGATGCTCAAGAGGTTCGGCCTGAAGCTGCCCGCGAGTACGCCTGTAATCGGGATGATATCCCGGCTCGCCGGGCAGAAGGGCTTCGACATACTCTTCGAGGCGATGCCGCGCCTGATGGAGCTCGGCATCGGCATGGTGATCGTCGGCACCGGCGACCAGCAATACCAGTCGATGCTGGAGGAGCTCGCCACCCTCTACCCGGACAGGCTCGGCGTGAGGATAGCCTTCGACAACGAGCTTTCGCACCTCGTGGAGGCGGGCTCGGACATGTTCCTCATGCCGTCGAGGTACGAGCCCTGCGGGCTCAACCAGATATACAGCCTCAAGTACGGCACCGTGCCCGTGGTAAGGGCCACGGGCGGGCTCGAGGACACGGTAAGGGACTATAAGGAGGGCAACGGCAACGGCTTCAAGTTCCGGGAGTACTCCGCCGAGGCGCTCGTGGACAAGGTGAGGGAGGCCGTGGAGGTCTTCAGGCACAAAAAGGCGTGGCAGGCTCTCCGCAAGACCGGCATGGGTGAGGCGTACTCGTGGGAGCTCTCGGCCGGAAGGTACATAGAGTTGTACAGGATAGCGCAGGGGAGATGCCTAAAATTTAACCAGTCAGGCGTAAAAAAGGTTCTCCCGCCGAAGACCGCCGCCATAAAAAACAAGTAAAATCAACCTTTTCCATGATGGCATCGAATTTGCTATCTACTATAGGCATGAAGAACGTAGCCATAGTAGACGACGACTCCTCGGCGCGCTTTGTGCTCAAGGGGTTCGTGGAGGAGGCGGGTTTCAGCGTGGTTGCCGAAGGCTCAAACGGCGCCGAGGCGGTGGAGATATGCCGCACGAAGGCCCCCGACCTCGTTATCATGGACGTAAAGATGCCCGTGAAGGACGGCATAGAGGCCGCCGGGGAGATATCCCGCGCCTGCCCCGTGCCGGTAATACTCCTGACGGCGCGTGACGACGAGGAGACGGTCAGGAGGGCTGCGGGCGCGGGCGTTATGGCGTACCTCGTAAAGCCGGTGCGCCGCGAGGAGCTTGCCCCTGCCATGGAGCTCGCCATGTCGAGGTTCAGGGAGTTCAACCTCCTGCGCCAGGAGAACGCGGAATTGAAGGGTGCGCTCGCCGCGAGAAAGACCATAGAGAGGGCCAAGGGCCTTCTGATGGCGAGGGAGAAGATATCCGAGGGCGAGGCCTTCTCGCGGCTCAGGAAGATATCGATGGACAAGAGGAAGACGATGGCCGAGATCGCCGAGGTCATCATACTCGCCTTCGAGAAGGATTAGCCTGTCTCTGCGAGCGCAGCGAAGCGGCCCCGTATCTCAGGCAGGCCGAGCGTCTGCAGAGCGCTTCTTCGCTAAAGCTACCCGCAATGACGGCAGCAACGCGAATGGATCAGGGCGGCCCCCTTTGCGCAGGGGGTTTGCAGAAGGGATTTAAAAGAGGCATGAAAAAGGTTCTCGTCGTAAAGCAGGTCCCTCACGAGGGGCTCGGCATCATAAGGCACGCCATCAGGGGCCGCTACGACACCGACGTGATAGAGGCCTACAGGGACAGGGTGCCCTCCTCTATCGATGGCTATTCGGCGCTCGTCGTGCTCGGCGGGCCGATGGGCGTATACGAGCAGGAGAGATATCCGTTCATAAGGGACGAGATAAGGCTCATCGAGAGGGCGCTCAGCAGAGAGGTGCCGGTCCTCGGGGTCTGCTTCGGCTCCCAGCTTATTGCAAGGGCCGCTGGCGCTCGGGTCTACAGGGGGGCGGAAAAGGAGATAGGCTGGTACGATGTCGAGCTTACGCGCGCAGGGGCCGCCGACCGGCTCTTCCTCGGCCTGCCGGAGAGCTTCGGCGTCTTCCAGTGGCACGGGGATACCTTCGACGTGCCGCCCGGGGCGGTGAACCTCGCCGCCTCGGCCCTCTTCCCGAACCAGGTGATAAGGGTGGGGTCCTCGGCCTACGGCATACAGTTCCACCTCGAGGTCACGGAGGAGATGATACGCGAGTGGCTCTGCGTAAACAAGGGCGAGCTGAAGACGCTCGAGGCCAAGATAGACCCGAAGGCCATATTGAGGCAGACCCCGGACAGGCTCCCGGGGCTGCACGCAATGGGGCGCGCGGTCCTTTCGAGGTTCTTCAGGATAGTGGACGCCCACGGTGGCCGATTAATATGCAGCTGTGCTCATTGTTAAGGCAAAAGGGGCCGGGAGAGAAGGCCGCCCCGAGGGCGGATGAGGCAATAACCCTTTAAAAACGGTAAGTTATATAAACCGCGGGCTTTGGCATTGAAGTTGCAGATATAAAGGGCAGGGATTACGGCGTAGTGATCCGGTTTTGACAAGGACGGGCTCGAACGGTTTTTTTGGTAAGGCAACGGTGCCTTCTTCCCCAAAGGAATGATCCTTCGGGGGGCAGGGCGCCTTTTTTATTTTTCTACGGGTCGTGAGCACCGGGCCTTCAGGCCGGGCAGGGGCCATAAGGCGCCTCTGAAGGTAAAACAAAAATGGAGGTTTGGAAGATATGACAGGCATGAAGAGGATTGCGGCGGGTTTTGCGGTTTTGCTGGGCGCGGCGGCGTTCACCCCTGTGGCGATGGCAGGGGACGTGGATACGGCTTTCAAGATCAATGGTTTCGTGGACGCCTCTTACTCGGACGCGGATTCGGGTGACGGCACGTTCAGCCTCGACCAGGTGGAGATAGACGTGCAGAAGAAGATAAACGGGAAGCTCGGCGTAAGGGCGGACATCAACTACCTCTCCACGGGCGTGTCCACCTTCGACGAGCTCGTCGAGCAGGGGTACGTCACATACGACCTCGCGGTGGGCAACGGCGCAACCTTTACCTTCGGCAAGTTCAACGCGCCCATAGGCTTCGAGCTGCTCGACCCTGTCGACATGTACCAGTTCTCGCATTCGCTCGTATTCGATAACGGCCTGCCGACGAACCTGACCGGCGTGATGGGCTCATACGCCTTCACGGACATGTTCGACGCGAGCGTATACGTCGTCAACGGATGGGACAACAACGCGGACAACAACGCGGGCAAGACCGTGGGCGGCAGGCTCGGCATAACCCCTGTCTCCGGCGTAAACCTCGGCCTGTCCGTCATCTCCGGGACCATGGAGACCACCGCGACCACCGGCGACAGGAGGACGGTCTTTGACGCGGACCTCACCGTGACCCTCGTGGAGAGGTTGACCGTGGGAGCGGAACTGAACATCGGCAACGAGGAGAGGGCGAGCCTGGCCGTATCAGGGGAGGACGCCAAATGGACGTCGTACCTCGTGATGGCGCACTACGACTTTACCGATTGGCTCGGCCTTACGGCGCGCTACGACTACTTCGACGACAGGGGAGGCACAAGGCTCGGCAACTCGATGAGGGAGAGGGAGAAGTCCTACACCGTAGCCCCCACCGTAGCGCTCGGCGATGGCGCCGGTCTCCTTGCCGAGTACCGCCGCGACGAGTCGAGTGAAAATGTATACGGCACCGTACCCGACGACACCAAGGACACCTTTGCCGTGGAGTTTACATACTCGTTCTGACGTACGGACGGGTACAGTCTTAAGGTCACAAGGAAATCAGGAGCGGCGAGGCCGGCAGAGCGGCCCATAGGCCCCTTAAAAAGGGCGGCCTCGCCTCTTTGATCAAAGAAGATCAAAAAAGGAGGTAGTGCGAGATGGACAGTCTCAAGTTCATGCGGGCGCTCGTGTGGGACCCTGAAAGGATTCTGAGAAATACAGGCGGCAGGGTTCTGGCGATAGCCGCCTTGATACTTATAGCAGGGGCGATGGCGGCCCCCGCGGCGTACGCCGGCGAGGCGGCCGCCATAGACAAGGCCGATACGGTCTGGGTGCTCATCTCTACGGCGATGGTCATGCTCATGACGCCGGGGCTGGCCCTCTTCTACGGGGGCATGGTAAGGGGCAAGAACGTTCTCGGCACCATCATGCACAGCTTTTTCATCCTCTGCATCATCAGCCTGCAGTGGGTGCTCTGGGGCTACAGCCTCTCTTTCGGGGCGGATATAGGCGGCCTCATAGGCGGCCTCGACTTTCTCGGGCTCAAGGGCGTGGGCATGGAGCCCAACGGCACCTTACCCCACCTGCTCTTCATGATGTTCCAGGGCATGTTCGCCATAATAACCGTGGCGCTGATAACCGGGGCATTCGCCGAGAGGATGAAGTTCAGCGCGCTCGTCATATTCAGCGTGGTCTGGGCCACGGTGGTCTACGACCCGATCTGCCACTGGGTATGGGGCGGCGGCTGGCTCGGGGACCTCGGGGCGCTCGACTTCGCGGGCGGCACGGTCGTCCATATAAGCTCCGGTATTTCCGCCCTGGCGGCGGCGCTCCTCATAGGCAAGCGCAAGGGTTACATGAAGGAGCCTATGCCTCCGCACAACCTGCCGATGACGCTGCTCGGCACGGGGCTTCTCTGGTTCGGGTGGTTCGGTTTCAACGCCGGCAGCGCTCTTGCGGCCAACGGGCTTGCGGCGATGGCCTTTGTGACTACCAACACGTCGGCTGCCGCGGCGGGCGCCACCTGGATGTTCGTGGAGTGGGCGCACAGGGGGAAACCGACCATGCTCGGGCTTGCCTCGGGGGCGGTCGCGGGGCTCGTGGCCATAACCCCGGCGGCCGGGTTCGTCGGCCCTGTCTCGGCCATAATCATAGGTATCGGCGCGGGGATAATATGTTACTTCATGGTCGGCGTAGTAAAGCCCCGGCTCGGATATGACGATTCCCTCGACGTATTCGGCATACACGGGACGGGCGGTATCTGGGGGGCGCTGGCAACGGGGCTCTTCGCCTCTCTCGCCATAAATTCCGGCGGAGCGGACGGCCTCTTCTTCGGGAGCGCACAGGTGTTGGGCAAGCAGGTCATAGCGATCGTCGTAAGCGCCGCCTACTCGTTCGTGCTTACGTACGTCATCCTCAAGGTCATCGACCTGGCGATCGGCATAAGGGTCGGCGCGGAGGACGAGGCACAGGGGCTCGACCTCTCACAGCACAGCGAGAGCGGCTACATACTGTAGCAACAACATAGCTTGAAAATACGGTACAGGGTTGTACCGGGCATACGGAGCAAGGCAAAGGCGCCTTTTGAAGATGGTCATCACGGCCGTTTGAGAAAGGCGCCTTTTTATTTCCAAAGGAGGCAGGGGGAGATGAAGAAGATCGAGGCGATAATAAAGCCCTTCAAGCTCGAAGAGGTGAAAGAGGCGCTCAACGAGCTCAATATCGAGGGCATGACGGTAACGGAGGTAAAGGGCTTCGGCAGGCAGAAGGGGCATACCGAGTTCTACAGGGGGGCCGAGTACACCGTGGACTTCCTGCCCAAGATAAAGGTGGAGGTGGTCACCATCTCCGAGATGGCCCCGAAGGTGGTGGAGGCGATAAGGGATGCCGCCAGGACGGACAAGATAGGCGACGGCAAGATATTCGTAATATCCGTGGATGAGGCCGTCAGGATAAGGACAGGCGAGAGGGGCAAAGAGGCGCTGTAGACATTCGGATATTGATTTCTTACTGGAGGATTAAGGAGATGAAGAAAAAAGGTTTTTTATTGAGTGCATTACTGGTTCTTGTGGCGCTCGCGCTGGTCTCGGGCACGGCCCTGGCCGAAGACGCCCAACCGACGATAGCCGATCTACAGAGGAACATGGACTTTGTCTGGACGCTCGTGGCGGCCTTCCTCGTCTTCCTCATGCAGGCGGGCTTCGCCATGGTCGAGACGGGCTTTACCCGCGCCAAGAACGCGATAAACATAATGATGAAGAATATGATGGACTTCGCGGTGGGCTCTCTCGCCTACTGGGCGATAGGGTTCGGGCTCATGTTCGGCGTATCCGCCGGGTGGTACGGTACCAGCGGGTTCTTCTTCAGCGACTTCGGTGTGGACCACGACCCGTGGCTCTTCGCGTTCTGGATGTTCCAGGTCGTCTTCGCTGCGACGGCCGCCACCATCGTATCCGGCGCGATGGCCGAAAGGACGAAGTACGTAAGCTACCTCATATACAGCGCCGCAGTAAGCGCCATCATATACCCGGTCTTCGGGAGCTGGGCGTGGGGCAGCCTCTATAAGGGCGGCGGGTGGCTCGAGGCCATGGGCTTCATCGACTTCGCCGGCTCCACGGTCGTCCACTCGGTGGGCGGATGGGCGGCGCTCGCTGGCGCTCTGGTCGTAGGCTCCCGCATCGGCAAATACGGCTCGGACGGCAAGCCCAGGGCCATACCCGGCCACAGCATGACGCTGGCCGCCCTCGGCGTCTTCATCCTCTGGTTCGGGTGGTTCGGCTTCAACCCGGGCTCCACTACGGCGGCCATAACCGACATAGCCGGGATAGCCGTCAACACCAACCTGTCGGCGGCCGCGGGCGCGGTCTTCGCCATGTTCGCCTCCTGGGTGATATTCAAGAAGCCCGAGGTGGGCATGACCTTGAACGGCGCGTTGGCCGGGCTTGTCGGCATCACCGCGGGGTGCGCCAACGTAAGCCCCCTGAGTTCCGTTATAATCGGCGCGATCGCCGGCGTCCTCGTCGTTTTCTCCGTCCTCTTCTTCGACAGGATAGGGATAGACGACCCGGTCGGGGCCATCTCGGTGCATGGGGTCTGCGGGGCCTGGGGCACGCTCGCCGCGGGCATCTTCAACATAGGCGGCTTCACCATGCAACAGCTCGGCGTACAGTTTATCGGGGTCGCTGCCTGTTTCGTCTGGACGTTCGTCACCGCGTACATCCTCTTCATAGTGCTCAAGAAGAGCATCGGTCTCAGGGTAAGCAAGGAGGAGGAGCAGCAGGGACTCGACCTGCACGAGCACGGCGGCACCGCGTACCCGGACTTCCAGGTGCACCCGTAGGCACAGGTAGCAGTAACACCGCATATTATTCATTCAGGCAAGGGCGCCTTGGGACATCAGGGCGCCCTTGCCTTTTGCAGAGCACCATAACTTTACATACCCGCGTTGCTCCTCGGCTCGTCATTGCGGCGTACCGGCAAAGTACGCCTCATTCCTCGCTCGACCCACGCTTCGCGCGGGTGCCCCGGCGCCCTGGTCTGCTTTGTTCTGGTGCTCTGCGTGTGTAAAATTGCGTTCGTTAATCATGTCTGATGCAATAAACGGGGAGGGAGACATGGAAAAGACAGAAAAGAAGAGACTCGTCGTCATAGGCAACGGCATGGCTGGCACGGCCTGCGTCGAGGAGATAATCAGGCTCGACCCCGAAAGGTACGACATAACGGTATTCGGAGCGGAGAGGCACCCCAACTACAACCGGGTGCTCCTCGCGGATGTGCTCACAGGCGAGAAGACCGTCGAGGAGATAACCCTGCACGGCCCCGGCTGGTATGCCGAGCGCGGCATAAAGCTCCATACCGGGCGCAAGGTCGAGTCCATAAGGCGCAGCTCGCGCGCCGTAGTGCTGGACGACGGCACGGAGTCGGGCTACGACAGGCTCGTGCTCGCCACGGGCTCGCTCCCCTTCATGCTGCCGGTGGAAGGGGCGGACAGGGAAGGGGTCGTCACCTTCAGGAGCGTCGAGGACTGCGAGAGGATACGTGGCCTCGTGGGTGAGGGCGCAAAGGCCGTGGTCATAGGCGGCGGCCTGCTCGGGCTCGAGGCGGCGTGGGCGCTAAAGGGCCTCGGCGCGGACGTAACCCTCGTCCACATAATGGACCGGCTCATGGAAAGGCAGCTCGACGCCACCGCCGCCGGGCTCCTGCGGGACGACCTCGCCAGGCTCGGCATAAGGGTGCTCCTCGGCAAGGAGACCGTGGAGATAACGGGCGGCGAGAGGGCCGAGGGGGTGAGGTTCAAGGACGGGACGGAGATAGAGGCCGGCCTCGTGGTGATGAGCGCCGGGATAAAGCCGAACGCGGCGCTCGCCGTGCTCTCGGGCATATACACCGAGCGCGGGGTCGTGGTGAGCGATACCATGCAGACCTTCGACCCGGCGGTCTGGGCCGTGGGCGAGTGCGTCCAGCACAGGGGCGCGACCTTCGGTCTCGTGGGCCCCGTCTTTGAGCAGGCGCGCGTGCTCGCCAACCATCTGGCCGGCGACGGGCGCATGGTATTTACGCAAAAGCCCTCATCCACGCGCCTGAAGATCCCTTCGATAGACCTCTACTCCGCGGGCTCGATAGACGAGGAGGGGGCAGAGGCCGTGGAGTACGCGGATATGGCCGCCGGGCTGTATAAGAGGCTCATCATAAGGGATGGCAGGCTTACTGGCATAATAATGTACGGCGATACATCCGACGGCCCGGCGCTCTTCTCGTCGCTCCTCAACGAAGAGGACGTGACCGGCAGGAGGCGCCACCTGCTCTTCGGGGGCGGGGCCGCGATGGACGCCTCTTCCGTGGACGCGATGCCGGACGACGCGATCGTCTGCGGCTGCAACGGCGTCACGAAGAAGATGATAGTCGAGGCCATAACGAGCAAGGGGCTCTTTACGAGGGAGGACGTCAAGAGGGAGACCGGGGCGTCCGGGTCCTGCGGCGGGTGCGCCCCCGTGGTGGACATGATACTCGAGGCCACGCTCGGGTCGAGCTTCGAGGGCGGTACGCAGGCCGACAACATCTGCGCCTGCACGAAGTACTCGCGCGATGACGTCATAAAGAACATAAGGGAGAAGGGGCTCAAGTCGGTATCCGGGGTGATGGAGACGCTCGGCTGGGAGACGGTGGGGTGCGAGGTGTGCAGGCCGGCGCTCAACTACTACGTCTCGATGGTATGGCCGGGGCAGGCCCAGGACGACGGCAGCTCCAGGCTGGTCAATGAGAGGGTGCACGCCAACATACAGAAGGACGGCACCTTCTCGGTGGTGCCGAGGATGTACGGCGGCGCCGTGACCCCCGTGGAGCTCAAGAGGATAGCGGACGCGGCCGTCAAGTACGGAGTGCCCCTGGTGAAGGTGACCGGCGGGCAGAGGATAGCGCTCGTGGGCGTAAGGAAGGAGGAGCTTGCGGACGTATGGAGGGACGTGGGCATGCCTTCTGGGTACGCGTACGGCAAGGCGCTGCGCACGGTGAAGACCTGCGTGGGCTCGCGCTTCTGCAGGTACGGCACGCAGGACTCGCTCGGTCTCGGGCAGAGGATGGAGCGCGCCTTCGCCGGGCTCTGGATGCCGGCCAAGGTCAAGATGGGGGCAAGCGGATGCCCGCGCAACTGCGCGGAGGCCTCCGTAAAGGACGTGGGCGTGGTCGGCGTGGCCGGGGGCTGGGAGATATACGCCGGGGGGTGTGCCGGGGTGGAGCTCAAGGGGGCGGACAAGCTCGCTACCGTAAAGACCGAGGAAGAGGTCTTGACCGTGGCCGGGGCGTTCATCCAGCTCTACAGGGAAGAGGCGCACTACGGGGAGAGGACGTTCAAGTGGGTCGCTCGCACGGGCATCGCAGAGATAAGGAAACGGGTGGTAGAGGATGTGGAGGGCAGGGCGGCGCTCTACGCGAGGCTCAAGGAGGCGGTGAAGGCCTCGGTCGACCCGTGGAGCGAGAGGATATACGGAACGGGCCTGAAGACGCAGGCTGTGGTTTGAGGCGGCAACTCCTTCGCCGCCTCAAAGGCCGGGCGCAGACCGTTGATGGAGCGGGGCTGCGAGGGGGCGTCCCCCCGGGGTTCCTCCCCCCGGGGGGGCCGCCTCAGGACCGGCTCTCCCCCCTTCCGTAGAAGGCATCTGAGCCCTTCTTTACGTCGTAGAAGGCGAGCTTGTTGCACTCGTAGTCTATCTGGTAGCGGTAGACGATGTGGTAGACCTCGCAGAGCAGCCTCTGAAGGACGAAGTTGCGGTCGTCCTCGAGCAGCTCCGCCTCCTCCGGGAACTTCTCCAGGAGCGCCCGTGTGGCGTACTCCCTCTCCTCGGGCGTTATGGTCTTCTTGAAGAGTATCTTCTGCCTTATCTTGAAGCAGCGCGTGACCTCGTGCGGTGCGGCCGGGTCCGCCACGTCCACGAACTCGACGGTCTGCGCCGGGAGGTTGCGGCGCTCGAGCTCCTTGAGCATCTCGTCCCAGTAGTCCTGCGCGTTTATCGCCGTAAATTTGAATTCCTTCTCCATTTACCTTCCCCCTTGATGTTTTGAGGGCGTCTCCTGGACCGGCGCCATAATGCGAATGTGATTATAAGGCCCCTCGGGTGCCGAGGCTTCCCCGCGGCCGGGGGCTTATATCTCCCCGGCCATGGACGAGACGATGGAGGAGACCCTGGCCGTAATCTCCGGGCCGAGGAGTATCTCCGAGATCATCGCCGCGCAGGAGGCCCCGGCCCTCAAGACCTCGACGGCGGTCTTCTCGTCGATGCCGCCGATGGCCACCACAGGCACGGAGACCGCCCCCGAGAGCCCCCTTAGCGCCGCAAGCCCTTTTGGTGCGTCCGCGTCCTTCTTCGTGCGTGTAGGGAATATGGGGCCGAAGGAGACGTAGTCCGCTCCCTCGGCCTCGGCGCGCAGCGCCTCGTCGATGGAGTGCGTCGATATCCCTACTATGGCGCCCGGCCCGAGGGCCGCGCGCGCCTCTCCTACAGAGCCGTCCTCCTGGCCGATGTGCACGCCGTCTGCGCCCACGGCAAGGGCCGCCTCCACGCTGTCGTTTACGATAAGGAGCGCGCCGCGCCCTTGCGTAACCCGCCGCACCGCGAGGCAGAACGGGACGAGCTCGCCGGCGGGCAGGCCCTTGGCGCGCACCTGTATTATCCCGCACCCGCCCTCGATTATCCGCCCGGCGGCCCCGGCGAAGTCCCGTGGTGGGATGTAGCTCGAGTCCACGATGGCGTACAGCCCGCGTATGGCCGCCCCGTTGCCCATCGCTACTCCTTGAACCTGTCCAGCTTTATGTTCAGTTCCTTTATCTTCTTCCTGAGGGTGTTCCTGTTTATGCCGAGTATCTCCGCGGCCTGCACCTGGTTGCCGCGCGTCCTTTCGAGCACGAGCTTTATAAGCGGCCTTTCCATGAAAGGCATGATGAAGTCGTAGAGGTCGTGCTTGTCGCGGTGGTCGGTCTTGGCGACGAAAGGCTGCAGGCGCTCGGCTATCATGTCCTCGAAGGACTCCTTCCTCGGGCGCCCCTGAGGAAGGGCAAGGTCGTCTGCGGAGATATTGATGGACGGGCCGAGGAGCACCGCCCTTCTCATGACGTTCTCCAGCTCCCGGACGTTGCCCGGCCACCGGTATGCCTCGAGCGCCTCCATCGCCTCCGGGGAGATAGTGCGCGCTTGCCCCTTGAACTCGTGGGCGAACTTTTCGATGAAGTGCTCCACCAGAAGGGGGACGTCGCCCTTGCGCTTGCGCAGCGGCGGCAGGGTGACGGTCACGCCGTTTATCCTGAAGAGCAGGTCTTCCCTGAACTTCTTCTGTGCCACGGCCTTGTCGAGGTCGTGGTTCGTGGCGGCTATGATGCGCACGTCCACGCTTATGGGCTCGCGCCCTCCGACGCGGTAGAAGACGCGCTCCTGAAGGACCCGCAGAAGACGCGCCTGAAGCCCGCCGGGCATGTCCCCTATCTCGTCGAGGAAGAGGGTGCCGCCGTCGGCGAGCTCGAACTTGCCTTTCTTGTCCTCCAGCGCGCCGGTGAACGCGCCCTTCTCGTACCCGAAAAGCTCGCTCTCCATAAGGTCCCTGGGCACGGCGGCGGAGTTGACGGCGATGAAGGGGCCCTCGCTCCTCGGGCTGTTCGCGTGGATGAGCTTGGCG
>JBHHYT010000057.1:0-15932 GCA_046757705.1 Thermodesulfobacteriota bacterium | reverse complement strand
GGAAAGCTTGTTGGGATTGAGCATGACCTCGGGCTCTGCTGTGAGTGAGGCCTGCTTGTAGAGAACCGACTGGTTCTGAAGCCCGTCATTCTTCCAGAAGAAGTAGCGACCGCCCTCCTTGAAGGGAGCCGTGTAGCGCTCGTAGTTCCAGCGCGCCGTCAACCGATTATTCGACCTCGCCGGCGGGCTGGACGGCTCTGAACATGTGCCAGGTCGGCACGAGCGACGTCTACGAGAATACCACGAGCGGCACGTGCACCTCCTCGGCCATACCCGGCAACCCTGGCAGGAGGGTCTGGTACTACGTGAAGGCCACGGACAACGAGGGCAACTACGACATCCAGCCAGAGCCCACCGTCGGCATATACACCTACGACCAGGACGCGAGGTTCAACATAACGCTCTGGACGGGCAGGTTCTCGGACGCGGCCCTAACGTCATGGGGCGGCAACGGCCAGTACGTGAGGGTGTGGGCCTACCTTACCGACCAGGACAATGACGCCACCACCTGCGCCGGCGCGACGACAAAGACCATAACCATTACGGGGATTGGCGGCTCACCCACCACCGAGACCGGCACCATGACCGACTACTACGCCCTGTACGGCACGTCGCCCGGATGGTACTTCTACGACGCGGCTCAGTCGTACAACGACAAGAAGATCGACGTGGCGGTCACCGTGGGCAAGTCCCAGTTCACGGACGCGAACTGCGGTGATACCGGCGTCGAGAAGAACCTGACGACCTGGCAGATCAAGAACTGCTTCTGACGCTTGTAACCGGTCTCTTCGAAGGCCCCCGCTTCCGGGGCAAGGAGGTAGCAATGGAAGGAAGGTATATGACAAAAGACAACGCCATGCGTATCTTGCGCAATGAGGATGGCATCGCCCTCGTGGCGGCACTGCTGGTGATGATAGTGCTGGCGTTTCTCGGGGCCGCGATCATCTTTACCTCCTCGACGGACCTCAAGATAGCCCGGAACACAACGCGCACCACTCAGGCGCTGATGGTATCCGAATCCGGGCTCGCTGACGCCATCAACTACCTGCGAGCCGACCCGAAGTGGGGCCCCGACCTCAACAAGAACGGCTCCACCTCGGACGACGCGGCCGCATGGGCCGCGCAGAGCGCTGGCACGGTGCAGCTCGCCAACCAGACGGGCACATATTCGGTCGTGGTCTATGACGAGGCGGGTAACTACGGGCGCCTGAACAACAGCGCGCGTTCCGACAAGTATACCACGCTCGGGACAAACGACGTCCTTCTCGAGGCCACCGGCACCGTCAGCGGCGTAACACGCAAGATAGGGCTCGTGGTCAGGTCATCGATAACGGCCTTCGACTACGCCACCTTCAGCGACAGCGTGGTAGACGGCACCGGCTCGGGCAGCAACCCGGGCAAGTTCGTAGGCAAGCTCTACGCCAAGGACGACCTGAAGCTGCAGGGCAACTACGATGTCAGCCAGGCCCAGGCCGAGTCTCCGACCAAGGTCACCCCGAACTGTAATAGCGGGAAGTTCCAGTCGTGCAACGATTCCGCCGCGGCTGTCACGGCCCCGGTGCTCGACTTCCCTTACTATCAGGACCAGGCAAACTTCCCCACCCAGCAGGTCTTCAAGATGACCCCCACGGTCGGGAGCACCACGTCGTGCGGGGGTAACTGCAAGGACTGGCCGGTCAACTTCGAGATGACCACGCTCGGCACGACCTACACCATCACGGCGATGATGCACGCGGTCAAGTCCGGGTCCGACTGGAACCACACGGTCTCGTGGTGCGCCGACCCGTCATGGAACGGCACCGGCAACTGCCCCGGCGGCTCAGCCCCGAACACCTACGCCTTCACCGCTGGCAAGGCCGAGTCGTCCAAGCCCTTTATAAACGCAGACCAGTTCAACGCGTATACAGCGGCCACCGGCGCCTATACGAGCAGCGTGGTCAATGTCTTCGACGCCACCAAGCACCTCGAGTTCCTCGGGCCAGGGGCCGGGCAGACGTCCACCATCACCGCCTCGATACTCGTGGGCACCTCCACCTCCAACACGGAGCCCGTGGGCAAGATAGATATCGAGGGCGGGGCCGGCACGCTCAACTTCCAGCCGGCCAACGGCGTGGCCATAGTCGCCGAGAAGGTGGAGTTCAAGGCCAAGTACAGCTCGATAAACGTGAACGTGGGCACGGCCACCAACGGAGCGGCCATCATAGCCACCGACGAGTTCGAGGTCGAGGCCTCCTCGGGCAATACCAACAACTTCACCCTCAACGGCTCCGTCGTAGTCGGCAACGGGTCCAGCACCGGTGAGCTGGACATCGGCGGCAACGGTGTGGTGGCCAACTTCACCTATACCTCCATAAACAACCTCCCGGAGGGCTGGCAGAACTACGGCACCATGTCGCTCGCCCGGCGTGAGTGGAGGGAGCTGTAAGGGATAAGGGGCCTTTCCCCCAGCAGACCTTGACCGCATCTCCCGGTGGGCCCATGAAAGGGGCCCACCGGGTTTTTTCCCATCTCCTGCGAGAGAGCAGCCAGCCACAAATGCCTAAAGCTTTTGTAAAAGACTCCCGATAGAAGAGGTAACGGCCGCTTTATTTTATGCTATTTTATGCATAATTATAGTAAATTAAAAAAAAGAGTTGACAAAATCTTCATATTCGAATAGATTTTCATTAAATCGGGAAAAAAAGAGATATGAGTTTTAATCTTTTATTCCGATTACCGTATCCTTTTCTATAAAACTTTTTATAACCCCTTGTGACTTTAGTGCTTGTGTTATGACCAAAAATAATCTAAAAAAGATTAGAGAGAATATGTTGCTGAGCAAATCAGAGCTCGCCAGGAAGGCGGGCATCTCGCCTTTGACCATCGACCGTATAGAGCGCGGCTACTCATGCAGGGTTGATACCAAGAGAAAGATTATCCAGGCGCTCGGCCTCAAGGTAAGCGACAAGAACAAGGTCTTCTACGATTGACGGGGGTTAGATGAATTTACCGTTAAGTTTTCCGTCATTTATAAGAAAGCGCGAAGCGGTCGCTTTTGACATCGGCTCCAACTCCATAAAGCTCGTCCAGATGAACCAGACCAAGAAGGGGTGGGAGCTCATCAAGATAGGCATGGCCGAGCTGCCGCCTGAGGCCATCGTGGACGGCTCGATCATAGACTCCATGGCGGTGACCAACACCCTGCGCGAGCTGGTAAAGACGCACGGCGTGAAGGTCAAGGACTCCGCCAGCTCCCTTACCGGCCATTCCGTCATCATCAAGAAAGTCAGCTTCCCCGCCATGACGGAGGACGAGCTCGCCGAGTCCATCCAGTGGGAGGCCGAGCAGTACATCCCGTTCCCGATAAGCGACGTAAACATAGACTTCCAGATACTCGGCGCCGACACAGAGGGCCGGGGGCAGATGGACGTGATGCTCGTGGCGGTGAAGAAGGACGTCATCAACGACTACACGAACGTCATAAAGGAGGCGGGCCTCAACCCCGTGGTCATCGACGTCGACTCCTTCGCCCTCGAGAACATGATGGAGATAAACTACCCGGTCACCCCGGGAGAGAACATAGCGATGGTCAACATAGGCGCCACCATCACGAGCATCAGCGTGCTCTTCGGCGGCCTTACCATATTCACCCGTTCTATCCCCATGGGCGGCAACCAGTTCACCGAGGAGATACAGAGGCAGCTCAACATAAGCTTCAAGGACGCCGAGGAGCTCAAGACGGGCAAAAGGGAGCCCGCCGCCGACGCCAGCTCTCTGCCCATGGCCATAGAGACGGTCTCAACGAACCTCACCTTCGAGATCAAGAGGTCACTGGACTTCTTCCTCGGGGGCAACCAGGGCGCGTACGTCAACAAGATATACCTGAGCGGCGGAGGCTCCAAGATAGCGGGCCTGCAGAACCTGATGCAGGAGAAGACCTCGATACCCGTGGAGGCGGTCAACCCCTTCAAGAACATAGAGATAAGCACGAAGGACGTGGAACCGGAGGCCCTCAAGGACATGGCGCCGTTCTTCGGCGTGGCTGTGGGGCTTGCCACAAGGAGGTTTGCCGACAGATGATCCGCATAAACCTTCTGCCCGTAAGGGCCGCAAAGAAAAAAGAATCGGTCAGGTTCCAGCTCACGGTGGCCGGGCTTGCGACCTTCTTTATCATCGCCCTGATGTCGGTCTTCTATATCGCCGTTAGGAGCGACGCGAGCAGCCTGAGGGCCGATATAGACAAGAGCCGGCAGGAGCTCAGCGCCCTGAAGGCGAAGATAGGGCAGCTATCGAGGATAAAGCACCAGAAGAAGGTCGTCGAGGACAAGCTCCAGATAATAAAGAAGCTCGAGGCCCAGAGGACCGGGCCGGTCGAGATGTTCGGGAAGCTCTCTGCAGCCATCCCCAGGAAGGCCTGGCTCCACTCCGTAAACGAGAGGGGTGCGGTTACGACCCTCGTGGGATACGCCGCGGGCGACGAGGTGGTGGCGGAGTTCATGCGCAGGTTGCAACGCCAGGGCATCGGCAGCGTTGAGCTCGAGGTGGCGCAAAGAGGCGTTGAGAAGGAGACCGGGGTCGATGTGGTGAACTTCATTATCAGGCTCAGAAAGCAGGCCCCGAAGCCGGAGGGAAAGAAGTAGGTCATGGCTATCAAGCTCAATCTGGACACCATAATGAAGCAGCCGCTATCCAGGAGGATCATCATCCTGGCGGCCATAAATATCGCCATAATCGGCATCTACTACTGGTTCCTGATAGGGCCGACGTACGACGAGATAAAGGGGCTCAGGGAGCAGAACCAGAGCCTGCAGACCAAGCTCAACGACAGCAGGGTCATAGCGGCGAACATCCCCAGGTACCGCAAGGAAAAAGAGGAGCTGGAGGAGAAGCTCAAGGCCGCCGTGGCGCAGCTTCCGAACGAAAAGGAGATACCGGACCTTATCGACAGCATAAGCCGCGCCGGTGAGAAGGCGGGGCTGAAGATACTGATATTCAGGCCCGTGAAGGAGAAGAACAGGGGGTTCTACGCCGAGGTCCCGGTCAATATGTCCGTGGAGGGCAGCTACGAGAGCCTCTACGACTTCAGCGCCAAGGTGAGCAGTCTCCCAAGGATAGTAAATATAGAGAACATGAGCATACTGTCGCTCGGCCATAAGAATAAAGTCCCGGTGTTGAAGGCGAACTTCGTTGCCACGACCTTCCGGTTCATACCCGGCCCGCAAAAAGGAGCGAAGAAGAAATAATGTGGACAGGTCTTAGAAAAGGCTTCCTCATAGCCCTCATCCCCCTGGCCCTCGTGGCATGCGGCAAGGACGAGCCCAAGCAGCAGCCCAGGGTAAAGAGGGCGCGGCCAGCCGCGAAACCCCCTGTCGTGGCGCAGGCCCCCGTGCAGGAGGCGAAGGCGCCGGAGGCAAAGGCCGAGGAGATCAACGCCCGGTACCGCAACCCCTTCCAGAGCCACATAATGATAATGCGCGGCACCGAGGTGGAGAAGAAGATAAGGGGGCCGCTCGAGTGCTGCGACCTCGACCAGTTCAGGGTCGTGGCCGTGGTCGTCGGGCAGGGAGAGGGCTACGCCCTCGTGCAGGCGCCGGACAAGAAGAGGTACGTTGTAAAGCGCGGGGACGCCATGGGCCCGAGGGACGGCAAGGTGGTAAAGATTACCGGCCGTGGGCTCATAGTAAGAGAGTACGTAAGGGACGAGGAGGGCAAGGTAGTGGGCTCGCACGACCTTGAGGTCAACCTCCCCCAGAAGAAGGGGAGCGGCGCTCCCGGGTTCCCGGGTTAGTCCGCGGCCCCGTTTTTGTCGTGCAGATACTGGTTCTTCCGGTTTGTTTTTTGACAGCAATTTTCTCCATATTAAAGCCATCGCAGATAGCACGGGAGGTCTTTATGTATATATCAGATAGACGGTTGCGGCACGCTCTGTTCGGTCTTCTCGTCGCCGGGGGGCTGGCCTTTACCGGATGCGCTTCAACAGGCCCCCGGGAGGTAAACGGCCCCGGCCCTGACGCCAAGGCACAGGCCGAGGAGTCCGCCGCCGCAAGTCAGCGGGTCAGCGTCGAGTACATAAACGTCGTCGGCGATGGCGACAGGGTGCTTATAGGCACCACGGGCGCGGTCAAGTACACGGTCTTCAAGCTTACCGACCCGTCGCGCATAATCGTCGACATGCCCGGTGTCGATCTCGACAGGGTGGACTCCACCATCAGCGTCGACAACGACTTTCTCAAGGATATAACCGCCGTAAGCTACGGCGAGGAGAAGGAGATAGGAAGGCTTATCATAGGCCTGAAGGAGGGCATAGACCACGATGTCAAGGCCGGTGAGAACAGCATCCTCGTAAGCCTTCATGGCATGACCGCCGACGCGGCCGCCGAGGACGCGCCCGGCTCGGTCGTCATGGCGTCTACGGTGGTGGAAGAGGACCTGACGGACGCATCCAGCGAGACCGCCCCCGTGGCCCCCGCGGCCGCGCAAGCCTCCGTCGAGGCGCCGGCTGAGCCCGTCGCAGAGGCAGCCCCTGCGGAGCCCGTGCAGGTGGCGAAGGCCGAGGTGCCTGCCACAGCCGTGGCCGAGGCCGCTGCGGAGGCCGCCCCAATCACCGAGGCCGTCGAGCCGCTTGCGCAGGCCAAGAGGATACTCGGTGTGGAGCGCTCCAGTGAGGGGGTCAACACCGTCATCAGGATAAAGACCGACGGGCTTATCGGCAACTTCAACTCGTTTTCCCTCGACGACCCCGCAAGGATAGTCGTCGATATCTGGACCATAGACAACGGCACCGGCAGGGACGTCATCAGGGTGAAGGACGGCTTTATCAAGGCCATAAGGATAGGCGCCCACCCGGACAAGACGCGGCTGGTCCTGGACGCCGCCGGAGAGAGCCTCCCGGCTCACACGGTAGCGAGGGACGTGGACACCATCGTGGTAACCATCGGTCCCGAGGCCGTGGCCGCCTCTGTCAAGGAGCCCGCGCCCGGGCCCAACACCGTATACGCCTCGAAGGCCGCCGAGCTCGGGGTCGCGCACGTTCCCGCACCCGCCGCTGTGAGCGCGAAGGATGAGCCCGCCCCTGTCGAGCAGGCAACGGTGACGGAGCCTGCGCCTGTTGAAGAGCCCGCGCCCGCTCCCGATGTGAGCAAGGCCGCCATGGAACCAGCGCCTGTCGAGGATGCACCGGTTACCGAATCCGTTCCTGCCGCGCCTGCCGAGCAAGTGTCGATGACGGAGCCCGTGCCTGCCGAGGAGCCTGTTGCGGCCCCTGCTACTGCCACGCCCGCTCCGGAGGTGAACAAGGCCGACGTGGAGACCGCCCCTGTCGAGCAGAGGACCGAAAGGGTGCTGAGTGTGGACTACAAGAAGGTTGACGATACGGGCAGGCTTACCATAGTCACCTCCGGGCCGGTGCCGTACACCGTCAACGACTCGCCGGACGGCAAGACCGTCCTTATAGACCTCAAGGGTGCGGTGATACCAGAAGAGCTTCACAGGACGCTCGACGCATCGAAGCTCAAGACCTCGGTAAAGACCATAAGCTCTTACCAGCAGCGCACCATCCCGGACAAGGCCGTGCGCGTGCTCGTCAAGCTCAAGAGCAAGGCCTCGTACGCCGTCAATGAGTCCGCCGGGGTGATCCAGGTGGACTTTGCCTCTCCCGTTGAGGCGCCCGTCGAGGCCGCCGCCGCGACGGAGGCAGGGCCGCAGAAGATGAGCAAGTCCGATGTCGAGGGGGTCTACACCGGCAAGAAGATAGACATCGACATGATGGATGCCAATGTCAGGGATGTCCTGAGGCTCCTCGCCGAGATAAGCAACCTCAACATAATCGCCTCCGACGACGTCACCGGCTCCATCTCCCTGCGCCTCAAGGGCGTGCCGTGGGACCAGGCCTTCGACATAATACTCAAGTCCAAGGGGCTCGACAGCATCATGGAGGGCAACGTCATCAGGGTCGCCCCCGCAGCCAGGATAAGGCGGGAGAGGGAGTCCCATCTCGCTTCGAGGAAGGCGCAGCAGAAGCTCGAGGACCTCGAGATAGAGTTCGTCCCCGTCAACTACGCCAAGGCGACGGACCTCGTAAAGCAGATCCAGGACGTGCTTACCGAGAGGGGCACGGTCAACAGCGACGTGCGCACCAACACCCTCATCATAAAGGACGTGAAGGACGCCATAGCCTCGGCCGTGAACCTCGTGAAGAGGCTCGATACGCCGATACCGCAGGTGCTTATCGAGGCGCGCATAGTGGAGGCCACCAGCTCGTTCGCAAGGGACCTCGGCATCCAGTGGGGTGTCGACTACCAGACCGGCGGAAAGGTCTCTACCAACACCTTCGGCGGAACGACGACCTCCGGCCAGACGCTTACCGGCACGACGACGACCCCGGTCTTCGGCGCGGCCACGGGAGCGGAGAACTTCGCCGTCAACCTCCCTGCAACGGGTACGGCAGGGACGCTCGGCGCGCTCGGCTTCATACTCGGCAGCGCCGGTTCGAACCCGCTGGTCCTCGACCTGCGCCTCTCGGCCGGAGAGTCGGAAGGACGCCTGAAGACCATATCTCGTCCCCGCATAACGACCATGGACAACAAGGAGGCGAAGATAGAGCAGGGCGAGTCCATCCCGTTCGAGACGACCTCCGCCTCGGGCACGGCCACTACCTTCATAGACGCGAACCTCTCGCTGACCGTCACCCCTCACATAACCCCAGACGGCAGCGTGCTGATGAAGATAAAGGCGTCGCGCAACTCGATAGGCACGTTCACGACCTCCTCGGGCGAGCCTTCGATCAACAAGAAGGAGGCCTCCACAGAGGTGCTCGTAAGGGACGGCGAGACGACCGTCATAGGCGGCATCGTCATAACAGACAAGAGCGATACGGAGAAGGGTATCCCGTGGCTCAAGGACATCCCGGGGCTCGGGTGGTTCTTTAAGAACCGTTCGATATCGGACTCCCAGACGGAGCTGCTGATATTCATAACCCCGACGATAATAAAGGATAAGATAACAGGCTGAGGCCTTGCCCCGTGCCAGGACTGAGAATGCACCCTTCGGGGTGCATTTTTTTTACCTGCGTGCCGTCCGGCCCCTGGAGCGCCGGGGCCGGGGAGAGCGGGAGAGACGGGGAAAAAGGGGTTTTTCTCTTGGACTATTGGGCCCCGAAGCGTTAATATATACGAAAAAAGGACGGGGACGGGAAGATGCTGAGATACCTTACCGCTGGAGAATCGCACGGGAGATCGCTGACGGCCATACTCGAGGGCATGCCTTCGGGCCTTGAGATCGACGCCGGGCACATAGACGGGGACCTCGCAAGACGCCAGTCCGGCTGGGGCCGTGGCGCCAGGATGCAGATAGAGAAGGACCGGGTCGAGATAACCTCCGGCATAAGGTGGGGGCGCACGCTCGGCTCGCCCATAGCCCTCGTGGTCAGGAACCGCGACTGGGAGAACTGGGTGGACGTCATGGGCCCCGGCGTGCCGCAAGAACCGGATACGGGGCGCAACGTGACCCGCCCGAGGCCCGGCCACGCAGACCTTACAGGCGGCATAAAGTACGGCCACAGGGACCTGCGCAACATACTCGAACGCTCGAGCGCCAGAGAGACCGCCGCGCGGGTGGCCGTCGGCGCGGTGGCCAAGAGGCTCCTCGCGGAGTTCGGCATAAACGTATACAGCTGGGTCGTCGAGATAGGCGGGGTCCGCTGGGCGGGTGCGGCTAAGGCCTCCGCCTCGTCCCTCTTCAAGAAGGCCGAGAGGTCCCCCGTCAGGTGCCCGGACGCCACGGCGACCGGGGAGATGAAGGAGAGGATCGACGCCGCCAGGAAGGACGGTGACAGCCTCGGCGGCGTATTCGAGGTTACGGCCACCGGCGTGCCCCCGGGACTCGGGAGCCACGTGCAGTGGGACAGGAAGCTGGACGGGCGGCTTGCCGGGGCGCTCATGTCCATTCAGGCCATAAAGGGTGTGGAGGTCGGCATGGGCTTCGGTGTCGGCTCCACGCCGGGCTCCCGCGTGCACGATGAGATATTCTACAGATCAGGCAAGCCGGGCAAGGCCACCATTGCCGGAGGCTGGTGGCCGACGCTCCCGCGCTTCTACAGAAAGACGAACAACGCCGGGGGCATAGAGGGCGGCATGTCCAACGGCGAGGCGGTCGTGCTGAGGGCCGCCATGAAGCCGATACCGACGCTTTATAAGCCGCTTCGCTCCGTGGACATCGAGACCAAGCGCTCCTTCAAGGCGAGCGTGGAGCGCTCGGACGTATGCGCCGTGCCTGCTGCGGCGGTGATAGCGGAGTCGGTAGTGGCCTTCGAGATAGCCCGGGCCTTCCTTGAAAAGTTCGGCTCGGATACCGTCTCCGGCATCGGGAGGAGCTACAGGAGCTACCTCGACGAGGTGGCGGCGTATTGACCATCGCAACGGGTCTCCCGGTGCGATGGTCTTGAACGGGGCAGTGGCTTATGCTTAACATAGTGCTTGCGGGTTTCATGGGCACCGGGAAGTCCACGGTCGGCAGGCTCCTGTCGCGTATGCTCAAAGAGAGGTTCCTCGACCTCGACGACCTTATCGAGAAAGAGGCCGGCGTCTCCATATCCGAGATATTCTCCACCCTCGGCGAGGCCCGCTTCAGGGCGTTGGAGAGCGGGGTAATCGAAAAACTGGCGGCCGGGGAGTTCGGCGACGGGCTGATAATATCTACCGGCGGAGGGGCCGTTGTGAGCCCCGCCAACAGGAAGGCGCTCAGGGGGTGGGGCACGCTCGTCTGCCTTACCGCCTCGGTCGACGAGATATTGGGTAGAGTCGGGCGCAGGGACGACAGGCCGCTCCTGAGGACAGAGGACGTGCGCGGGGAGATAGAGAGACTGCTCGCGCAGAGGGAAGAGGCGTACGGGGACTGCGACCTCATGGTTGACACGACCTCGGTCCCCGCAGAGGAAGTGGCGCGCAGGATAAAGGAGTTCGCCGAGGGGGGCACAGACAGGAACGGATAGAGTATGCGCGAAATCAACGTGGAGCTCGGCTCCAGGACATATACGATAACCATAGAGAACGGCCTTTTCGACACCATAGGCGAGCGCGTCAGCTCCCTCGGCTTTACGGGCAAGGCTGCGCTTGTGACCAACCCGACGGTATGGGAGCTTTACGGGGAGAGGGTCGTCAAGGGGCTGGTTGCCGCGGGGCTTGCCCCGGTGGTCATAAAGGTGCCGGACGGCGAGGAGTACAAGAACCTCGCCGAGGCCTCGGCCGTCTACGACGCGCTCATCGAGAACCGGATGGAGAGGAACTCTCCGATAATCGCCCTTGGCGGCGGTGTCATAGGCGACCTGGCCGGGTTCGTTGCCGCCACGTACCTGAGGGGAGTGCCGTACATACAGGTGCCCACGACCCTGCTTGCCCAGGTGGACAGCTCGGTAGGCGGAAAGACCGCCGTGAACCACCCCAGGGGGAAGAACCTCATAGGCGCCTTCTACCAGCCGAGGGCCGTGCTGATAGACCCGTGGACTCTCCATACCCTCGAGCCGAGGGAGCTGAAGGCCGGGCTCGCCGAGGTCGTCAAGTACGGGGTCATCTGGGATTCGGAGTTCTTCGGCTTCCTCGAGGCCAGCCACGAGGCGCTACTGAAGCCCGGCTCCGACGAGCTTACGCGGGCCATAGAGCGCTCGTGCGAGATAAAGGCCGAGGTCGTGGGCAACGACGAGACCGAACAGGGGCTGAGGGCCATTCTCAACTACGGACATACATTCGGGCACGCCATAGAGTCCCTTGCGGGGTACGGCACCTACAAACACGGCGAGGCCGTGGCCATGGGCATGGCGATGGCCGCCGAGTTCTCCACCATACTCGGGCTGTGCGGGGTGCGTGACGAGGACAGGATAAAGGGGCTTCTTCGCTCCCTGGGCCTGCCTGTGGAGCAGC
The DNA here is from genome assembly GCA_046757705.1 of Thermodesulfobacteriota bacterium. Taxonomy (GTDB): domain Bacteria; phylum Desulfobacterota; class GWC2-55-46; order GWC2-55-46; family GWC2-55-46; genus JBHHYT01. The sequence continues at coordinate 4,041 of JBHHYT010000057.1, read as the reverse complement.
CGGGCCTCCCGGGCACGGCGTTCATAGAGTCGATGCGCCTCGATAAGAAGGTCTCGGACGGCAAGCTCAGGTTCGTGCTCGCCACCGAGGTCGGCCACGTGGAGATAAAAGAGGTGGACGAAGAGGCGCTCGAGGACTTCTTCGGCTGAGGGACGGGCCGGGAGCCGGCTTTTCACGCCCGCTTTACGGCCCTGCCTTCGTCCGCCTCCCGGCTCAATTTATCCTTGACTTATAGGCGGTTATCTAATACCTTGTCTAATTAAAACAGGGTCTTTTCCCCTTTGCGATATGGTCAATATAAAAGCCGGCGACGACATATTCTTTACCCAGACGATGGCCGAGGTGCTCGAGGGTCAGGGCCTCTTTGAGGACGCCCTGATGATATACAAGATACTCGCGGATACCACCCCGTGGGACCGGACGCTAAGTTTCAAGATAGAGCGGTTTAAGGGCCTTGCCAGGCACGGGAGAAGGAAAAGGCCCGCCTCTTAAGCGGTCTCTATAAAGGAGGACCTTGTATCAGGAAAACGGCATGTCTTTTCTTGAACTGTTAAAGGAGATGGTCGATGGCGTAGAGGGTGGCGTGGCGGCCACCGTCATGGGCATGGACGGGCTCTCGGTGCAGCAGTACATAAGCGCCGGAGAGTACGACGTCGAGACCGTGGGTGTAGAGTACGGCAAGGTCATCGACGAGATAAAGAACGCCTCGAGACTGCTCAACCTCGGCGAGGTCGAGGAGATAATGGTCGCCACCAAGGGCAAGGACGTGCTCCTGCGGATGCTCACACCGGAGTACTACATCGCCTTCGTGATAGGCCATGAGGCCAACCTCGGCAAGGCGCGCTACCTTCTGAGGAAGACCGCCGTGAGGACGAAAAAGGAGCTCTCATAGAACGGCGGCCCGTATACAGCGGCAGGGTCCGCAGGGTGAGGGCCGAGTTTGCCTCCAGGCGCATCGACGCCCTGCTGGTCACCGATATACGGAACATACGTTACCTCTCCGGGTTTACGGGCTCGAGCGCGTACATACTCATTACCTCCGGCAAGAAGTTTTTCCTGACCGATTCGCGCTACACCACGCAGGTCACCGAGGAGGTAAATGGGTACAGGGTAAGGATATACAAGAAGGCGCTGGAGGCCGTAACGGGCATCATAGCCCTGGAGAAGATAGGCTCTCTCGGTTTCGAGAGCGACAGCCTTACCTATGACACCTTCCTGAAGCTGAGGAAGCAGCTGCCCGGCGTAAGGCTCAAGCCAGCGCCGGGGATAACGGGCAAGGCAAGGGTCCGCAAAGACCCTTTTGAGATAGATAGGATCAGGGACTCGGCAAGGGTCCTTGACGCCGGTTTCGCGGCCGTCGCGCGGGTAATAGGCGGCAACGTCACCGAGAAGGAGGCGGCAAGCCGCATAGAGCTCGCGTTCAGGGAGGCCGGTGCAGACACCCTCGCCTTCGACACCATAGTCGCCTCGGGCCCGAGGGCGGCCCTGCCGCACGGCAAGGCCTCCTCGAAGAAGATAAAAAAGGGCGAGCTGGTGGTCGTGGACATGGGTGTGGTGCTCGACGGATACAACTCCGACGAGACCAGGACCTTCTGCGTGGGCCGTCCTACGGCGGAGCAGAGGAAGGTCTACGCCACGGTGCTTGAGGCGCAGTCGCGGGCCATAGAGAAGACGGCCCCCGGGGTAAAGGCGTCGGACGTGGACGCAGCGGCGCGCGGCGTCATAGAGAAGGCGGGGTACGGGAAGTTCTTCGGTCACGGCACGGGCCACGGTGTAGGGCTCGACGTGCACGAGGGCCCGTCGATAGGCCCGCTGGCAAAGGGGGCGCTGGAAGAGGGGATGGTGATTACCGTGGAGCCTGGCATATACGTGCCGGGCTGGGGCGGCGTCCGCATAGAGGATATGGTGCTTGTAACGAAAGACGGTTTCGACGTGCTGACCGCTACATCAAAGGATTTGGTTTCACTGTAATCAGGAGGTTAGATGGATATTAAAAATATAAAATCCCTTTACAAGTTCCTTAAGGATACCGACATCGTCGAGATTGAGATAGAAGGGCCCGACGGTAAGGTGCGGCTGAAGAGGGACGGCGCCGGCGCGGTACAGAGGCCGCAGGCGCCCCCGGTGGAGGCATCCGCCCCGGAGCAGTCCGCACAGGGTGGGGAGGGGGCCAAGGAGAAGCCGGAGAACGTAAAGATAATCACCTCTCCCATGGTGGGCACCTTCTACAGGGCGCCTTCCCCCGAGGCGGCCTCCTTCGTGCAGCTCGGCTCGTTTGTCAAAAGCTCTCAGACCATGTGCATCATAGAGGCCATGAAGCTGATGAACGAGGTGGAGAGCGATTACAACGGAAAGGTGATATCGATACTCGTCGAGAACGGCCAGCCCGTGGAGTACGGCGAGCCGCTTTTCCACATCGAGGTGGCGGAGTAGCGTGGCGCACCGGGAGCTGCCCGGCATGGGTATGGTCATCCCCTGCGTAAACAAAGGAAGGCCTGATTTGCAGGACCTTGCGCGGCACATGGATGCGCCGCCATTTCAATGGCTGTAAGCCTTTGAAAATGCGAGAAAAAGAGAGGTCGCATTTTTCTTTTTCGTACCCGGATGATTCAGGGATGAATCATCCGGTGGTTTCTAAAAAAGGGATACGTCACCGATGTTCAACAAGATACTTATCGCCAACAGGGGCGAGATAGCCGTAAGGATAATAAGGGCCTGCAAGGAGATGGGCATACGCACGCTCGCCGTCTACTCCGAGGCAGACAGGGACGCGCTGCACACGAGGTTTGCCGACGGGGCCATCTGCATCGGCCCCCCCAAGAGCGCGGACAGCTACCTGAACATCACCTCCATAATCAGTTCCATGGAGGTCGCCGACGCCGAGGCCGTGCACCCGGGCTACGGGTTTCTTGCGGAGAACGCCGGGTTCGCCGAGGCGTGCGAGAAGTGCGGCATAAAGTTCATCGGCCCCACCTCGTCGATAATGCGGCTTATGGGAAACAAGGTGCAGGCCAAGAAGACCGCCGAGGAGCTGAAGGTGCCGGTCCTCCCGTGGAGCAACCGGGCTCTGAACGACGAGAAGGACGCCATCGAGATATCCAAGGAGATAGGCTTTCCCGTCCTCATCAAGGCGTCGAGCGGTGGCGGGGGCAGGGGGATGAAGCTCGTGCACACTCAGGCGAGCCTCGCCAGCGCCTTTACCATGGCCAAGACCGAGGCCGTATCCGCCTTCGGCGACGGAGAGGTCTTTATCGAGAGGTACTGTGAGCAGCCACGCCACATAGAGATCCAGCTCGTGGCCGATGAGCACGGCAATGTCGTACACCTCGGCGAGAGGGAGTGCTCCATACAGAGGAGGCACCAGAAGATACTCGAAGAGGCGCCGTCCCCGCGCGTGAACGCCAAGCTCCGGCAGAAGATGGGAGAGGCCGCGGTAAAGCTCGCCAGGGGCATAGGCTACTCCAACGTCGGCACGGTGGAGTTCCTGCTCGACAAGAACAAGAACTTCTACTTCATGGAGATGAATACCAGGATACAGGTCGAGCATCCGGTAACGGAGTATACGACCGGGGTGGACATCGTCAAGGAGATGATAAAGATAGCGGCCGGGCAGAGGCTCGGCCTCAAGCAGAAGAACATATCCCTTAAAGGGCACAGCATAGAGTGCAGGATAAACGCCGAGGACCCGAGTACCTTCATGCCTTCGCCGGGCAGGATCACGGAGCTTGTCATCCCGGGAGGCACGGGCGTGAGGGTGGACACCGCCATATACTGCGGCTACAACGTGACCCCGTACTACGACAACCTGCTCGCGAAGCTGATAGTCCATGCGGATACCAGGCCGGAGGCCATAGTCAGGATGACCCGCGCGTTAGAGGAGTTCCACATAGGCGGCATCAAGACCAACATCCCCCTTCACATCAAGATAATGAAGGACCACGACTTCATCGCCGGAAAGACGGACATAGACTTTCTCTCGAGATTCACCTAGGAGCCTGTCGGAATAATCATCGCTTGGTGTGTATGTAGATGTTATAATCG
>JBHHYT010000056.1:0-15946 GCA_046757705.1 Thermodesulfobacteriota bacterium | reverse complement strand
GATGCGCTGTAAGCCACGGAACGGGCGGGGCGAGGGGTAAGGGAAGGGTGAAAAACATGGGAAGTTGCTTAGAAAAATGCGTATACAAGGCGAACGAAGAGGGCGAGTGGGTGAACCCGGAGACGGGCCTCAGAGAGGTCTGGTGCGCGAAGCACGGGAAGTATGTCCTGCTCAACGACAACCCGTGCCCCTCTTTCATGCCGAGGGAGGGTTGAGATGCTGGAGGTGAGCTTTGACCTGGAGGGCGTCGAGGAGCTCGCCCGTGAGCTCGACGACATGGGCAAGAGGCAAATGCCCTACGCCACAAAGGAAGCGATAAACGCCACGGCCAAGCGCATCGTAAAGGCCGAGCAGGGGACCATGAAGCAGGTGTTCGACCGGCCGACGAGATGGACGCTCAACTCCATGCGCATCGAGTACGCCAAGAAGAACAGGCTCCACGGCCGCGTGTCGTTCAAGGACGCCGGGAAGAACAGGCCCGCGTCCAGCTATCTCTCCATAGAGACGGAGGGCGGGGCCAGGGGAGAGAAGGGCTTCGAGAGAAGGCTCCGCGCCGCCGGGTATCTCCCGCCCGGATGGTACGTCGTGCCGGCAAAGGGCGCGAGGCTTGACCGGTACGGGAACATCACGAGGGGCATGCACACGAAGATCCTCTCGGACCTCCGGGCCCATGCGGACGTGGGCGTCACATCGAACAGGGCCGCGGGGACGCCGGGGAAGTATTTCGTGCCGCTGCCCAAGCAGGGCGTGGACAGGTTCGGCAACATAACGACGAAGAAGCATACGCTGCCGCTGGGCATATACAAGCGCCTGAAGCGCGGCGTTAAGGCCGTGTTCATTTTCGTACAGAAGAAGCCGCACTATAAGAAGCGGCTGCCGTGGGGGGAAGTGGCGCAGAAGACGTTTGACAGGCACTTCGAGCGGGAGTTCGACAGGGCGTTCGATAAGGCCATGAGAACGGCGAGGAGGTAGGGGAGGATGTTGAAGTGCAGGATGTGCGGCGTCCGCTTTTTGTCGGATCCGGCGTTCGTCGTGGGCTGGGTGATGGCAGGCCTGTCCCGCGCCGCCGCCCCCGCACCCCCCTCAGGGCTTCACAAGGTGTCTATCGTGGGCAACAGCCCACATAAGGCCGCGCCGATGGCGCGCGGGTCCTTCCAGGAAGAAACGCGTCGCGGGTAATTCAACCCCCGGTTTTTTTTCGCGATTCAATTTTTTTTAGGCGCGGAAAAATGGAACACAACTAAAACCCAACAAAAACGAAGGGTTAAGACTATAATGAAAACGGAGACCGGCACACACAAAAGGGCGCGAGCCAGACGAGGCGGCCTGCAAGCCCCAGGGGGCGCCACACACGCCAACGGGAACGCGGCAAAAAACGAGGTCCCCGAGGCCCTGGTGGAAAACTTCGCATCTCTCGGGCACTTCACGCCGGCCGAGGCCCAGGCGGCCTTTTCCCCGGCCTTTATGGATGAGGCCCGTTGCCGGCAGTGGTTTATAGGGCGGTTGCACGGCAACAACCCTGTCTGCCCCTGCTGCGGCCTTCAGCTTCTCGGCGCGACTTTCAAGAGCTTCTGGACGGGGCGGCGTTGCCATTGCCCCCGTTGCGGCCGCGGTTTCACCGCGCGCACCGGCACCTTCCTCGCAAACGCCGAGCTCACATACAGCCAGGTCTTTCTCATGGCCGCGCTCATACCCATAGGATTAACCCCCGCCACGATCGCCGCTTTTGTCGGCGTCTCGGCCGACACCGTCCGTATATGGATTAAGAGGTTCAAATCGCTTGACTACTGACGAGCAGGACATCAAAAACAAGGTCGAGGCCCGCAGGGCCGCCGAGGATGCCGCGCGCAAGGATGAGCCGAAGGACGACCCGGCGCCGCCTCCGTTCGTCCGCGAATGTTTCGACGCCGCCACCCTCGGAGACGGCACACTCTTCGCCACGATCAACAAAGGGCGTTTCCTGTGCAACATGACGGCCGACGAATGGTTTTACTGGGCGGGGCACTACTGGGAGCTTGACGTGCTGAAGGAGCGCTACAAGGGCGTAGAGCTCGTCGTGGGTGAATACCTCAAGCAAGCCGAGGAGCTCGCCGCACGCGCACAGGAGGCGCGGACGAAAAAAGAGACGGACCTGGCCGGGAAGCTCGAAAAAAAACGCGGCAAATACCTCTCCCGCGTCCGGTCGCTACGCGGCGCCGGGGCGAAGACGTGTCTCGAGTGGGCGACGCAGTGCTCCGGCAAGCTCGTCACCGAGGGTGCGGAATTCGACCGCGATCCGTGGCTGCTCCCGTGCCGCAACGGCGTAATAGAGCTCCGCACCGGCCGGCACCGCCCCGGGCGCCCGGAGGACATGCTCACCAAGGTCGCGCCGCATGAATGGCAGGGCATAGACGCCCCGGCCCCGGTCTGGGAGAAGTACCTCCATGACATGCTCGGCGGAGACACGGAGCTTATCTCATACCTCGCCCGCGCCTTCGGCTACGCCATTACAGGGCTCACGCAGGAGCACGTCTTCCTCGTCCTGCACGGCGAGGGGCGCAACGGCAAGGGCACGCTCGTCGAGACGATCAAGTACGTCCTCGGCACGCTCTCCAAGCCCATCCAGAGCGAGCTCCTGCTCGACCAGCGCTCGGCGCGCTCCTCCTCCGGCCCCAGCCCGGACATCATGGCCCTGAAGGGCCTGCGCGTCGCCTTCGCTTCCGAGACCGATGAGAACCGCCGCTTCTCACCGTCGAAGGTCAAGTGGCTCTCGGGCGGCGACACCTTGATAGGCCGCAACCCGCACGATAAATACGAGACGACCTTCGAGCCGACGCACCTCTTGTGCCTGCTCACGAACCACCTGCCGGAGGCCCCGGGCGACGACTTCGCCTTCTGGCAGCGGCTCCACCTGGTGCCGTTCGACATCCGATTTATCGACGATCCCAAGAAAGAGAACGAGCGGCCCCGCGTGAAAGACCTGCCCGAGAAGCTCAAAACAGAGGCCCCCGGCATACTCGCCTGGCTGGTGCGCGGCTGTATCGAATGGCAGCGCCGGGGGCTCGACCCCCCGGCCGCCGTCACACAGGCCACCGAGCAGTACCGCGTCTCCGAGGACCTCATCGCCGGGTTCGTCTCGGCCTGCTGCTACCCTCCGGAAGAGACGAGCCCGGAGACTCGCACGCAGTACGGGCAGATGTATGGGGCGTTCGTCGACTGGTACACCTCGCATATCGGCGACGAGAAGTACTGCCCGAAGAAGAGAAAATGGGGCAAGCTCATGGCGAAGCACTTCAAAAAAGAGAAGACCGGCCAGGAGACATGGTTCTATGGGGTCTCCCTGCTCCCCTCGGCCGTGCCTATGAAGGATTATTAGCACGATGAAAAGACGAGCCACGATAAGCGGAAACAGGTTCGTCGTGCCCGTAAACCCCGGTTACGGTTGAGCTTTTCGGCAAAGCACGACGAAACGATGAAAGTTATGTAAACTTTTTAATTGAAAACCACAGGGATACTTATATCTAAAGTTTGCATGATTAACGTCTTTTCATCGTGCGAGGGGTCATAAAAGAAATAAAGAAAAGAAATAATAAAGACTTATAAGAAAGGCCAACCCACGACGAACTGAAAAACGCTCATCGTGCTTCATCTTCTCATCGTGGTTTGTAGTGTGGCTGGCCTTATCAGACCACAACAGGTTGTGTTTATGGATAGAAAACTTACTCCAGACATAGAGCAGGCGCGCCGCCACCTCCGGGCGCTCGATAAAAACTCAACGGTTTTTACCTTCCAGGTCTTCGACGATGACGTCCAGCGCAAAGACCCGTCCCTTGCCAAAACACTTCGCGGCACGCTCGATGGGCTGGCGAAGACGCTCGGCGAGTATCAACGGAAAGGCGCAGGTGTTTTCGTGACGGTCAACGAGACAAAAGGCCCTCGCCGCAAAAAAGGCGACGTCACCGCTTACCGCGCGATCTGGCGTGAGGCCGACGAGCCCGGCCTGCTGCGGCTTCCGCTGGAGCCCCACCTTGTTGTCGAGAGCTCGCCCGGGCACGCCCATGAGTACTTGATAATCGAGCCGAGCACGGCTCTCGATAAAGGCGATCGGATAATGCAAACGATGGTCGATAAGCATGGCAGTTGTCCCGGTGCCAAGGACCGCGCCCGAGTGCTGCGCCTCGCCGGGTTCTACCATCTCAAAAACCCCACGGCCCCGCACCTCGTCAACATCATCCGCGAGAGGACCACGCCGCCGTACACCCTCGCGCAGGTAGCCGAGGTCATATCTCCCGCCGAAGCGCCCGCCCGTCCGAAGGCCGCGCCCGCGCCGGTCCGGCGGTTCGACGGCTCCACAGGCACCCCCTACGGGATAAAAGCACTGGAAGGCGAGTGCGCCGAGGTGGCCTCAGCCCCGCAGGGCACGCGCAATGACCGGCTGAACAAGGCGGCGCATACATTGGCCCGGCTCTGCGCCGGCGGGGAGCTGAACGCCCACCACGCCCGCCGGGAGCTGACACACGCGGCGCAGGCCGCGGGTCTCAATGAAAACGAGATACCCCCGACTATCGAGAGCGGCTGGCGCACGGGGCTCGAAAAACCGAGGAAAGCCCCGGAGAAAAAACCCTTCGGCCGCACCCCGCAGGCAAGGGGACAGAGGGGGATTAAGGCCGCCTCCAAGGATTGCCCTGCGACGATAATCCCGCCGGGCCACCCCACCCCCCACACGGCATGGGTGGTTGTCGGCAGCGCCTCCAACGCCATCCTCGTCGCCCAGGCCGCCGGAGACCTCGTCGGCGCCATAGCTCTGGGCAGTTGCTCCGCGAAGCCGGACGAGGCCGCCGCCGTCCTGCTCACCCGCGCGGCCTTCATCCTCGTCGCCCTCGATGCCGACGACGCCGGGGCGAAAAGCTGGAGTTGGTGGCGGGAGCACTACCCACAGGCAGAGCGCTGGCCCGTGCCGGAGGGCAAGGACCCTGGGGACTACAGGAAGGCGGGCGGAGACATCCGCGCGTGGGTGCTCGCGGGCCTGCCCCCCGGCCTCCGGCCCGCGCCTGCCCCTGCCTGTCATTCTGAGCATAGCGAGGGATCTGCTTTATCTTCCCCCTTTTCCAAAGGGGGACAGAGGGGGATTGAAGAGGCGCAGCCGGAAACACCCTCTCCCTCGATGGGAGAGGGCAGGGGTGAGGGTGCAACACCAGAGGCCCCCGACCTCATCCCCGTCCGGTCCCGCTGCCCGGAGTGCCGCCAGGTCTTCGAGACCTACGGCGCCCCGGACTCGGCGCCGTACAGGGGCCCCTGCTACGAATGCCTGATGTCCCCGGCCAAACCCAGGAAGGAGAGGTACCTTGACAGACAAAACCCCGGACGCGCATAAGGCCGCCCTCGAGGCCGCCCATAAAAAGGCGCTCGCCGCCCTGAAGAAGAAGCCCACGGCCGAGAATATCCGGAACGCGGAGGCCGCCAAGAAAGCGCTGGCCGATCATAAGGCCCGCACGGCCGGGCCCGGGGAGAGGCGCTTCAAGACCCTGCTCGACGCCCTCGCCTATCTCAAGGACGAGGGATGGAAGGTCGAGAAATCCAAGCTCTACGCCGATGCCCCTCGCAAGATAGACATAGAGGCTGATGGCACATACACGCCCGGAGCTCTCGATAAGTACGCCCGCCTCTGCCTCCAGCGCATCGACGGCTCCGGCGACGGCGACAAGGGCGCGGCCGACAGGAAGGCGCGCCTCGAAAACGAGATACTTGAGGAGAAGAAAAAGAAGCTCCAGAGGGAGAACGAGAAAGAGTCCGACCGGTTCGTACGCCGGAGCGAAGCGGACAAGGAGTTCGCCTCCTTCGCCGCCTATACGAAGAACGCCGTGGGCCCCGAGTTCATCCACCGGGCGGTCGAGCGCCTGATAGACGCGGCCGAGGGGAACCCGAAGCGCGCCCCGGAGGTAATAGAGCTCTGGCTCAAAGAGGTCGAGGAGCTCTTCGACCGCCACGCCGGCAGGGGAGGAATACACCGTCCCGGCCGCTACCGACGAGCAGGGGAGCGCATGAACACAGCCGCCCAGGAAGCCATGTTCGAAACATACCGCATCCGCCCGGCGGTACGCGAGGTCTGGAAGAAGAAGGAAGACCTCACCGTATCCGAATGGGCCGCACGCCACCGGCGCGTCACCATGGGCGCCCATATCGGCCCCTGGCGCAACGATATCTCCCCGTATCTCGTCTTTATCATGGACACATGGGGCCAGCCCCATGTGCGCGAGGTCGTTATCTGCAAGAGCCCCCAGACCGGCGGCACCGAGGTCATCTTCAACTGCGAGGGCTCCGCGATGGACGGCGACCCTTCCACTGCCATGATCGTCATGCCCGACCAGAACAGGGCGCGTGCCTGGGCGAACGACCGCATCATCCCCATGATAAAGCAGACCCCGCGCCTCAAGCGCCTGATGACCGACAATCCCGACGACATAGCGTCCCAGAGGATAGCGCTGGCCAACGGAGAGAAGTGCTATATGGCGTGGTCGAACTCGACCTCGGCGCTCTCGGGCTGGCCGGCCAAGCGCATCTACTTCGACGAGACGGACAAGTACCCGCCGACCGTTGGCAAGGAGGCCGATTCCATCTCCCTCGGCGAGAAGCGCGTCCGTACATTCCGCCACACCCATAAGATAATGAAGGTCTCCACCCCCACCCGCGAGGACGCCCCTATCTGGAAGGCGCTCAAGAGATGCGAGGTCGAGTACCACTATCACTACCGGTGCCCGGACTGCGGGCACGAGGCCGCCTTCAGGCTCTCGAACCTGCGCGCCCCGGAGAAGCTCGCTCCCGAGGAGATACGGAGGGAGAACCTCGCCACATACGAGTGCGAGGGGTGCGGCGCGCAATGGAACGACCGCAAGAAGGACGCCGCCATGCGCGGAGGCAGGTGGCGCAGGGTAAAGGGCAAGAACATCCTGCGCCCCCGGCGCGTGGGCTTTCACCTGTCAAGCTGGCTCTCCCCCGATGTCTCTCTATCCGAGATAGCCGCCGCGCACATCGTGGCGAAGACCGACCGAGCCAAGCTCATTGACTTTTATAACGATTACCTCGCCGAGCCCTTTATCGAGAGCGGCGCCGGGGAGTCCGTCTCAGAGGCCGCCCTCTACGATCGCCGCAAGGCATACGCGCCCGCGGGGGCGAAGTGGCAGGTGCCGATGGGCGCGTGCCTGCTGACCTTCTTCTGCGACGTGCAGAAGAACCGGCTCGAGGGCGAGGTGGTGGCGTGGGGGCCGGGATACGAGTCCTGGGGCATAGAGTACAGGGCCTTTCCCGGCGACCCGTCCATCGAGTTCGGCCACCCCGGCTCTCCGTGGAACGACCTCGCCGAGTTCCTCCGGAAGGAATGGCTCCACGAGAGCGGGGCGCGCCTGCGGATCACGACCGCCGGGATAGATTCAGGCTACCTCGCCCCGGTCGTCTACCGGTTCGTCCGCCGCAGACAGGCCCGCAGGATATACGCCACCAAGGGGTCGAGCACGCGCGGCAAGCCGCTGGTCTCCGTCCCCTCGCCCAAGTCGATGAAGAAGAAGCTCAAGGACCGCTACCTCGTCAGCCTGGTGACCATAGGCACGGAGACCGGCAAGGACACCCTCTTTTCGTGGATGCAGATAGAGGGCGGAGGCCCCGGGTATATGCACTTCCCCGACACATACGGGCTCGACTACTTCCGCATGCTCACCGCCGAGCAGGCCATAACGCGTTACGACAAGGCGGGGCACCCTTACAGGGTGTGGGAGGAGAAGCACTCCGGCGCGCCCAACGAGGCGCTCGACATCCGGGTGGGCAACTACGCCGTGCTCGACCTTTTGAACCCGAACTTCGAGGCGTTGAGCGCCGGTCTGAAACTGCAGGCGGCGGAGATAACGGACGAGACGCCGGAGAAGACGCAGACAGTCGCGGATAAACCCCGCCCCTCAAGGGACAGGAAGTCGAACACACCCGGCGGCTGGATGAAAAGGTGGCGCAGATGAAAAAAGAGCTCCAACCCGAGGACCTTACCCTCGAAGAGGTTGGCGCGTGTTTCCGCCGATCCGCGAAGACCATCCGCCGCTGGGTCGAGGAGGGCAAATATTTCAACCACGACGAGATAATGAAGTTCGACGACGGGAGCCTCCTGATAACCCGCGCGGAGGTGGAGCGCGTGATCAGAGAGCTCCGCGCGCGCGAGCTTGAGGACGCGCGAACCCCGGAAGCCGCCCCGGCACAGGTAAAGATAAGGAAGAAGGGCGGGTTCGTAAATAACTGGTAATTTTTTTAAAAAAGAGCGGACAAACCCACCCAAACCCACCCAAACCGGATAGACGTGGACATTCAAATAACTTAAAATAGGCATACAATCTCCACTCCGCCTCATGCGCGGACAACATTCAAAGGGCTCATTACCGGTCAATATTCGCGGTAATGGGCCTTTTTTTTTGGGGGCAGATGAGACTCATTGACAGGATAGCCAATCGCCTCGGATACGCGAAAAAGACGAGCAGGCGCGCCTATGCCGCCGCGGCCGTAAACCGGCTCACGGCGAGCTGGACCATATCCAACCGCACCGGCGACGAGGAGCTCAAGACGGCGCTTCGCCCGCTGAGGGCCCGCAGCCGCGAGCTCGTCCAGAACAACGACCACGCCCGCAAGTTCATGAAGATGGTCTCGGCCAACGTCATCGGCGCGGCCGGCATAACCCTGCAGAGCAAGGTCAAGCAGCCCGATGGCGGCCTCGACATCGGCGCGAACTCCATTATCGAAGAAGCGTGGGCCCGGTGGGGGAGCAAGGGCACGCCCACGGTCTGCGGCCAGTACTCGTGGGCGGACGTCCAGAGGGTCGCCGTGGAGTCCGTTGCGCGCGACGGCGAGATACTGATACGCAAGGACAGGACGTTCCCCAACGGCTTCGGCTTCGCCCTTCAGCTCATCGAGGCCGACCACCTCGACGAGAACTACAACCGGGAGCTGAAGGGAGGCGGCCGAATAACCATGGGCGTCGAGTTCGACGCCTACGGGCGCCCCGCGGCGTACCACCTGCTCACCCGGCACCCGGGGTCCAATACCTACGAATACGGCGGCAAAAAGTATGAGAGGGTCCCCGCCGACCAGATAATACACATGTACGTCAAGGACCGCCCCACGCAGTCGAGGGGCGTGCCGTGGATGCACTCGGCCATGACGCGCCTGAACATGCTCGGCGCGTTCGAAGACGCCGCCGTGATCAACGCCCGTGTCGGCGCGTCTAAGATGGGCTTTTTTACCCGCACCGACGAGGCCGCGGAGTATGCCGGCGACGGCGACAACGGCGCGAACATGGAGATGGAGGCGGAGCCGGGCACGCTCACGCAGCTACCGCCCGGAGTGGACTTCAAGGAGTGGAACCCGCAATACCCTAACTCCGAGTTTGCGGACTTCGAGAAAGCGATGCTCCGGTCCATCTCCTCCGGTCTCAATGTCTCATACACCTCGCTCGCATCTGATCTCGAGGGCGTCAACTACTCCAGTATCCGTCAGGGTGTACTCGACGAGCGCGACCACTGGCGCATGTTGCAGGGCTGGATGATAGAGCACCTCTGCAACGAGGTGTTCGCCGATTGGCTGCTCATGTCGCTGACGACCGGGGCGCTCGGCAAGCTCCCGCCGAGCAAGTACGACAAGTTCAACGCCCCGGTATGGCAGCCCCGCGGCTGGGGCTGGGTCGATCCGCTCAAGGACGTAAAGGCGCAGGTCGAGGCGATCAACGCGGGGCTCAAGACGCGCGCAAGCGCGGTGGCCGAGCAGGGGCTCGACCTCATGGACGTATTCGAGCAGCTCGCGGAGGAAGATAAGCTCGCGGAAAAGTTCAAGCTCGGCCTTAAAAACACTCAAAATTTAAACGACGGGGGGGGAAAACAAATATGAAGAAACTGAAGACCGGCAAGCTTTACCGCGAGCTAACACTGGACAGGGGCGCGGTGAACGAGGAGGACCGCACAGTGGGACTCTCGTTCAGTTCCGAAGAGCCGTACGACAGGTGGTTCGGCACGGAAATACTCGACCACGGGAAGAAGAGCGTCAGATTGGACAGGCTCAAGAGCACCGGGCCTTTCCTGTTGAACCATGACACGTCGAAGCAGATAGGCGTCGTTGAGGATGTCACCCTCGGAGCGGACCGGACGGGCCGGGCCGTCGTGCGTTTTGGAAAAAGCGCGCTGGCCGAGGAGATATACAACGATGTCAAGGACGGGATAAGGAAGTCCGTCTCCGTAGGCTACCAGATACACCGCATGGTGCTTGAAGAGGAGCAGGAAGGGCACGAGACATACCGTGCCGTCGACTGGGAGCCGCTTGAGGTGAGCCTCGTACCCGTTCCGGCGGATATCACCGTCGGCGTCGGACGCGGCAAGGAAGACTCAACACACGAAACCATAATCGAAACCAGGGAGGTTAAAGAGATGAAGACATGCAACCACTGTAAGAGAAGCCTGACCGAAGGCGAGACCTGCGATTGCCAGACGAGGAAGGCCCCGCCCGCGTCCGCTGTAACGCCCAATATCGAGGAGATAAGGGCCGAGGAGAGGAAGACGGAGAGGCAGAGAGTTTCGGAGATATCCGCCCTCGGCAAGCTCCATAAGATGGACGACCTGGCGGCCGAGCACATAGGCAAGGGCACCACCCTCGACGAGTTCCGCGCGGAGGTGCTCGCAAAGCTCGGCAAGCTCAAGCCTGTTGACACCACCCCGGATATAGGCATGACGGAGAGGGAGGCGAAGAGCTTCAGCCTTCTCAGGGCGTTGAACGCCCTGGCCAACCCCACGGACCGCTCGGCGCAGGAGGCCGCAGCCTTCGAGTTCGACGCGTCGGGCGCCGTGAGTAAAAAGTTAGGCAGGGCGGCCCGTGGCGTATTCGTTCCCTACGAGGTGCAGAAGAGGGACCTCACCGTCGGTACGGCTACGGCTGGCGGCAATACCGTCGCCACGGACCTCCTCTCCACCAATTTTATCGACCTGCTTCGCAACCGCATGAAGGTCTTCGGCCTCGGCGCGCAGGTTCTGGACGGTCTCGTCGGCAACATAGCCATACCGAGCCAGACCGGCGGAGCTACAGGGTACTGGGTGGCTGAGAACGCCGCGCCCACCGAAAGCCAGCGGACCGTAGGGCAGGTGACCATGAGCCCCAAGACCGTGGGAGCGTTTACCGACATATCGAGGCTCCTGCTCCTCCAGTCCTCGATAGGCGTGGAGGGCTTCGTACAGGCCGACCTCGCCATGGTGCTGGCGCTCGCCATAGACCTCGCCGCCATAAACGGCTCTGGCGCGGCCAACCAGCCCCTGGGCATCCTCGGCACCACGGGTATCGGAGATGTCGCCGGGGGCACCAACGGTGCGGCCCCGACCTACGCTAACATGGTCGAGCTCGAGACCGACGTTGCCGCGTCCAACGCCGATGTCGACGGCATGGCGATACTCTCCACGCCCGAGATGAGGGGCAAGCTCAAGCAGACACAGCGCTTCGGCTCGACCGACACCCCGGTGTGGGAGCCGAATAACACCGTCAACGGCTACAGGGCCGAGGTCTCCAACCAGGTGCCCAAGACGCTGACCAAGGGCACATCCACCGACTGCCACGCCATCATCTTCGGCAACTGGCGTGACCTCATCGTCGGCCAGTGGGGGGCCCTCGATGTGCTCGTTGACCCCTACACCGGAGGCGCGGCCGGCACCGTCAGGGTGAGGGTGCTCCAGTCCATGGACATCGCGGTCAGGCACGCCGCGAGCTTCAGCGCCATGCAGGACGCAAGGAACATATAACACGAAGGGAGCGAGGGGGGCTCCGGCCCCCCTTCAATCCCTTTCTTAAATCACAGAGAGGAACCGCATGAAATATACGAGGATGAACGGCAGCGACCCGTTCAAGGACGATATCGCAGCTATAAAGGTCATCAGCGGCTGCAGGACTGGCGGCGTGGGGCTGGCGGCGGGAAAGACATACAAGGTCCCCGCCAGGGTCAGCCTGGACGACGCGAAGACGCTCATAGCCATAGGCAAGGCCGTGCCCGTCTCCGTCCGCAATACCCCGAAGAATAAGGAAGACGACTTGAAAGACAAAACCTCCAACCGTAGCCAGAAGGGCGAATGAAACAGCAATTCAGGAAAGACATAGTCGGGACATTCAAAGCCTATGTATTCGAGAATAACCGGAAGGTGTCTCCGACCTCCGCAACACTCACGGTCTACAAGCCCGGCTCGACCGATAAGCTCATCGACGCGCAGGCCATGACGGTTGCCGTCGACGGCCTGCTCTCGTACTCCCTGACGGCCGTGAATAACGCAGATCTCGGAGAGAACTACCAGGCCGAGGTCTCGTATGTTCTTAGCGGCACAACCTATACATTCACGCAGTTTTATGATGTCGTCCGCTCGGTGCTCACCAAGGTCATCACCGACGCCGACCTCGAGGCAGAGCTCCCGCAGCTCAAGGAGAGAAACTGGACGGTGCGAGGCACGGCCGATTCCGGCTCCGCCACGACCATCGTCGACGCGAACCTCAAGCGGCACGATGACGATTTCTTCACCGGCGGCCTGGCATATTCGCACTCAAAGGACGAGACAAGGGAGATCACCGGCTTCGCTTCCTCGACAGGCACGGTTACGACCGCCGCTTTCTCCGCGGCGATCGCCCCGGGCGAGAAGTACACACTCATGCGCTCGTATTCGATAGAGATACAGAGGGCGTTCGAGAAGATCGACGACTGGCTGAGGCGCAAGGGCAAGCGGCCCCAGCTCGTTCTCGACCCGTATGACCTGCGGGAGGTGCACATACTCCTGTCGGTCGCCGAGGTCTGCAAGGGGGCGACAACGGAAGGGGAAGGCGCGTTCTGGTGGGAGATGTGGAAGGCATACGAGCACAAGGCGGACGCCTCCTTCGGCTCGTTGAACCTCAAATACGACTCATCGAACGACGGGCATGTCTCCGGTAAAGAGGTCGGGAGCAGGTCGAACACTATCAGGGTGAGGTTCTGATGTCGAACTTCGACACGGCGAACGCCATAGAGGACAATCTGCATACCGTGCTTGAGGCGCTCGGCATCAACTTCACCCGCGAGGCCTACGACAACGAGGCGGCGATATCGGCCGCCCTCCTGCCCCACGGGCAGATATTCTACCTGGGCGAGGACTTCGCATACAACCACGGCGAGAAGCCCCTGTACGCCGAGATACGTTTTCTGATCCGCGTGGTCCTGCGGGAGAGGGACGCGGCGGATATCGGGCGGGAACAGCGCCGGTGGGTGCACTTGATCAGGGACAACATCACAATAGACGCCCTGAACATCGGGGACCTCGCCGGCTCGAAGCTGGTCTCGCGGGCCTCGACGGACGGCGTTGACACCGAGAATAACGCGCCCAGGGCGGCGATAAGGTACCGCGTCTCTGTGCGCTACAGGGAGATTTAAGGAGGGAGCATGAAGACGATAAAAATGAACAGCTCCGGCAACAGGCCGGATATAGGCCACTGGGAGGCCGGGGCCGTGCTGACCATCCCGGCGGACGCCGCCCGGATGCTCGTGGCGTGCAAGGCCGGGAAAGAGGTCAAACCGAAAGACAAACCCGCCCCCGGGGCGGCGAAGAAGGAGGGGTAGGCGATGGCGAACAGGAGATTATTTTTAGAAATAGGCGAGGAGGCGAACAGGGGCGCCGCCGAATCCTCCACCATCGGCGGCGTTCCGATGTTGAACCCAGGCCTGCCAAAGATGGAGTTCGACGACAAGTTCAGGGCGGACTTCAGGGGCGAGGACCCACAGCTCGGGCCGAAGTCCGCACAGAGGATGTCGCAGAAGTGGGCCGGCTCTTTCGAGATACCGTTCTACACCGAGTCCGGCGGAGCGGCGAACGGCCTGATAGGCACCATCATAAAGCACTTCTTCGGGGATGTCACCAGCGCGCAGAACGCCGCCACGGGCCAGTACTACCACATGATGTACCCGGTAACGGACCCGTTCGGCACGGCCGCCCTCGGCTCGAAGGCCCTGACCATGAACATAAACATCCACGACGGGACGACGCTCGAGCTGTGGCCCTTCGTAGGCGGCAGGGTGAAAAGCCTTTCATTCGACCAGGAGCCGGGCGGGCAGCTCAAGATGTCCCTGGAGATGTTCGGCCAGAAGCTCGGCACGATAGGCGCCGGCAACTCCTCGCCAGCCGAGCCCGCCGAGAACCTCCGGTGCGACTACAACAACCTGAAGGTCTATACGGGCACCATCACCCGTGTGGGAACGGCCCCGAATTTCACCGATTTCACCTTCGTCTCGGCCACGCAGTTCTCGCCTGACAAGATCAGCGTGAAGATAGAGGACGGGAAAGAGGACAAGCTCCGGCTCGCGGGCCTCGACTACCCGGACAAGACCCGCCAGGGCAGGTTCAGGGTGACGCTCGAGATGACCATCGACTTCGAGGACCCGGCCAGCGGCTTTTCCTCGGCCGACGAGCTCAGGGCGTGGCTTGCCGCGGCCTCCGCCACGAACTTCTTCCTCCATTGGGACACCGGCGCGGCCGCGGGCACGGGAGACAACCACAGCCTCTACATCGACCTGCCGGCGATGCAGAGGATGGGCGGCGAGCCGGAGTATAGCCGAGATGGTGACCCGACGGTCACGCTCAAGTACGAGGGGCTCTACAGCGCTACCACCGCATACATGATAGGCGTGATGCTCAAGAACACCGCCACGGCGGTCTAATCTCCCCCAACCCCTCTTTAAAAAAGAGGGGAGCAAGGGATGAAATAAAAAAAAGACCTCCCCCTTTTCAAAGGGGGACAGAGGGGGTTTTAAAGTATGGCAATCATCGGTTTCGACAGGGACGAGATAATCGACTACGTGCCGGAGTACGGCGGCAACCGCGACGACGACGATCCCTGCATCGTGCGCCTCCGTTTCGTGCCATACAGCAGGGTTCAGCACTATTCGCGGATTATCGCGGGCAAGGCAAAGGGGGTGCACGACCCCGCCAAGATAACGCAGATAACGCATGGGGTGCAGCGCAAGCAGTTCGTCGAGCAGGTCGAGTCCGTCTCCGGCTACTCCATCAAGGGGCGCGAGGTAACGGACCCCGGCGAGTTTTACGATACCGCCGACGGAGAGCTTGTCATGGAGGTGATACGCGCGATGGAGTCGCAGAGCAAGCTCAGCGAGGGCCAGCGAAAAAACTCACAGCCGCCTTCCGCTGGGGCCTGAAACTGCGGGAGGCGGCGAGCCCGTTCGATTGCGCCACCTGCACCGACAGGGACAAGGATATCCGGAACTGCCAGAATCACAAGGGGCTCTCGGAAGAGGCCCGGGCGATAGCGTGGGGGGATTACCAGGGAGCCGACGGGCGGCATACCCCGGAGGGCAAGGCCCTCTTTGATGAGCTGAACGACAGGGGCGCGAGCAAGGGCGTCTTCCCACTGGGAACGATCAAGCTATATGAGTGTCCGCACACATATATTACATCCGAGGCCCACGAGATAGCCCGGCTGGTCTACCTGGTCGAGGATAGCGGACACCTGCTCCACGCGGGGGGCTGGGGCGACCAGCCCTGCTGGCTGATAGAGGCGATAGAGACATACAAGCGGGAAAGGGCCCTGCGAGCAAAGGAACGAGGAAGCGATGGCGAGTAGAAAACTTGAGATAGTCATCGGCGCCAGGGACAACTACTCCACGGCATTGAGAAAGTTCAACTCCGCGATGGGCGCCTCCGTCAGCAAGCAGGAGGGGCTCCTTACATCGCTGAACTCGTCGTGGGTAAAACTGGGCGCGCAGATATATGTCGCGCAAAAGGCCGTCCGGCTCCTCTCTTCCACTTTCAATGAAATGCGCGGAGTGGCGCAGTTCAAGCAGACGGAGGAGGCGTTCGCCAACCTCGCCGAGTCTCACGGCGCGAACGCCGCGCAGATGGCCGCGGGAATGACGCTGCCCACGGCGGGCAACGTCTTCCTGTCG
>JBHHYT010000055.1:0-16297 GCA_046757705.1 Thermodesulfobacteriota bacterium | reverse complement strand
CCCGGGTCTATCTCTATCGCGGCGTCCTCGTGCCTTCGGGGGTCGTACGCGTAGTACGCCCTGCCGCAGGCCCCCTCGAAGCTGCCCTCGTACTCCTGGCGGAAGGTCCTCGGGTCGAGCACCCTCTTGGCCGCCTCCAGTTCCGGGGCGGGAAGTATATCCGAGGAGGACCACGAGTAGACGCCCCAGTCCTGGTCCTCTCCGGTGAGCGCGTAGTCCACAAGGTCCTTGTAGTGGTTGAGCCCCTCGGGCACGCCGATGAACCAGCACCACCCGGCCCTGTCAGAAAGCGCAGGCCTGATGTTCTCGCCCCACGCCCCGGCCCTCATGTTCGCGTACTCGTCGAGCACCCCGCCGTCCCACGGCGTGCCCTCTATCCGCTGGGGCTTATCGAGGCCCACCACCCACAGCTCGCTCTTGAAGCGGGTGACGATGCACAGGTCCGTCTCATAGACCCGGGCCTTCCATCCATCCGGGACCATAGCCTTCAGGTCCTTCCAGAAGATCCTCTTGGCCTGGCCCCTTGTCGGGGCGGCCGCGAAGTACCGGGGGTCGGCCCAGGGCTTTTTCGCCGCAAGCCCCATCACGAGCCGCCTCTTCGCAAGCTCTGTCTTGCCGCTCCTCCTGCCGGCGGGCACCACGGCGAAGCGCTTATTCTCCTCCATCAGCCTCACCTGCTCCGGGTGGTAGCGTAAGGCGCTCCATCTCTCTGGCAATCTCTTCCGGTTCATCGTCCTCGTCCATAAGCCCCTGGGCCATCCTCTCGCCTTTTATGACGCTCGAGAGCACCTCTCCGGCCATCTTCGCCACCTTCAGCTCCTCGAGGCCGAGCTTCGCGTCGTTGTGCTCCAACCCGCTTACGAGCCTCTTCCTGACGCCCTTCCAGAGGTTCCCGTCGTTGAGAATGTCGTGGGCGCCCTTTAGCGCAGGGCCCGCCGCCTTCTCCGGGGCCGTGCCTCCAACGCCCGTCTCTCCATCGGCCCAGCCTTCTTTCGCCGCTCTCCTCCTTATGGTCGCTTCCCTACATCCGTACCTTTCAGCCAGTTCTCCAACAGCGGTCCCACCCTCCTGAAAATCCTTTTTTACCCCGCTCCAGTCTATTGCCACGTTAACCCTCGAGCCAAGAAATCCCTATCCGTTACACGCCTCCCTGCGCCACACCCCCACGCGATACCCCGGCGTCACAACTCATCGAGCCCCAAGTGGTCCTCGCATACCCTCAGCGGGTAGAGGCTTATGAACACCCTGTTACACTCCGGACATCTCTCGGGCTCTCTGAGGAGCACACGGCTCCTGCCCGCGGGGCGAAACATAGACCAGTCCTTAGGCTGCGCGTGACCTTCTGATGCAAAACCCGTTTCCATATTCCACCTCCTGTGATTTGAAGTCCGTCAAGATGTTTTCCCTGAACTCCTTTTGCTTACGTGTTAATAGTGTTTGTTTTCTACCCCTGTTTTTTCATCCCCCTGTTTTCATGGCGGAAATCAACGCTATTTATTCTGCTTTCCGCCGCGAGGACGGAAAAAACGAAGGCGCAAGAGACAAAAAAGGCCCGGATGAATATTCATCCGGGCCCCTGGAAAGTCTCTCTTGTTATTTATGCCCTCCGGCAGGAGGGTGCTCTATCGCCTGTATCTCACAACCTCTTGCCGATGCGAGCGGCTGGCTCCTTCGTAAGCCAGCTGTACCCGTTGTCCTTTTTGACGCCGGCCGGGTCCTGGACCATGTTCTCTATCCCGCTCCTGTAGCCGTAGACCTTGAACTCGTCGAGCATATCGCCCATAGCCTGATACTGCCTCACGGTCTTGTACTCCATCCAGCTCAGCTTGCTCACGCTCTGATTCATCGTGACCTCAAAGGTCCTGCGCCTCTTCCTGTGCCCTTGAAGACGCGATCTTTTCTTCCGCCCTGTAGAGTATTTCATACGCCCTCCCGAGTGATATTCTGTGGCTGTCAGCGATAACCTTCATGTGGGTATTCCAGTAATGATACTCGGTAAAAACGGCCCTCTCCCTGGGGGTGAGCCCGGCCAGAGGCCAGAGTATGTCCCTTATCTCTACACCGCTTCCCTTGAGCTCTCCGTAGAAAGCGTCCGGGTCCACCCTTATCTTATGCGTCAAACCAATCATCTCCATTTGATTGCCGATGGTTCACACACGTTCGTAATACGCACATAATGGCGACCAAAACGCCTCCAGGCGCCATGGATACGAACAGTTTTTTTCATTATTCACACGAGGTGGCGGGGAGGAACTTATCCTATCAAAAGGCGCTTTCCCAGTCATGCGAGCGCTATTTCACCCCTGGCACATGAAACTACAGGTTTTTCGGTACTGTCTATTGTACTAAACAATGACTGTGTGTGTCAAACACATATTGACACGCCTGTACAAAGGTACAGGCGTGGGAACCGGGGCCAAAGCGGCAAACGGGCTGCTTTTTGAGTTTTTTCCGGATACACCTGAGACGGGGCGGGGTGGTACTAAGATAAAAAATGAGTGAAGCAGACCCTACACATTAAACCTGAAGTGCATTATGTCGCCGTCCTTTACGACGTACTCTTTTCCCTCGACGCGGAGCAGGCCCTTGTCGCGGCAGGCGGACTCGGAGCCGAGTCTGACGAAGTCATCGTAC
This sequence comes from Thermodesulfobacteriota bacterium, assembly GCA_046757705.1. Lineage (GTDB taxonomy): Bacteria > Desulfobacterota > GWC2-55-46 > GWC2-55-46 > GWC2-55-46 > JBHHYT01. The sequence continues at coordinate 13,663 of JBHHYT010000055.1, read as the reverse complement.
GAGATGACCTCGGCCCTTATGAAACCCCGCTCGAAGTCCGTATGTATCACGCCGGCGGCCTCCGGGGCCTTCGCGCCTTTCTTGACCGTCCAGGCCCTGACCTCTTTCTTGCCCACGGTGAAGAAGGTGATGAGGCCGAGCTGCCTGTGTGCCGCGGCGGCCAGCCTGTCGAGGCCCGAGAGCGTAAGCCCGAGGCTTGAGAGGAACTCCTTGCGCTCATCCTCCGAGAGCTCGGCTATCTCGGACTCTATCTTGCCGCATATCACCACGCACTCCTCGCCCTCGGCCTGCGCCCTGCGCCTTACAGAGGCGGCGGACTCGGAGCTGCCGTCGAGGTCGTCCTCACCCACGTTGGCGACGTATATGACGGGCTTTACGGTAAGCAGGTTGAGGTCCTTGACAAGAAGGGCGGTCCCGGCGTCGAGTACCGAGCGCGCCGGCCTGCCCTCTTCGAGCGCCTTCCTGACCGTGGTGTAGACCTCCATGGCCGCCCTGGCGGCCTTGTCCCCGGACTTCAGGAGCTTCGAGTATTTATCCATCCTCTTCTCTACGGCCTCGAGATCGGCAAGTATCAGCTCCGTCTCGATTACCTCGATGTCCCCGAGCGGGTCTATCTTGCCCTCGACGTGCACGACCTGAGGGTCCTCGAAGCACCTTACCACGTGGACTATAGTATCGACCGAGCGTATGTTGCCGAGGAACTGGTTGCCGAGCCCCTCGCCCTTGCTCGCCCCCTTGACTATGCCGGCTATGTCCACGAACTCGACCGCCGTGGGCAGCGTCCTCTCGGGCCTGGCAAGCTCCGCGAGCCTGTATATCCGCTCGTCCCTCAGAGGGACCATGCCGATATTGGGGTTTATGGTGCAAAAAGGGTAGTTCGAGGCCTCGGCCCCGGCCGCCGTCATCGCGTTGAATATGGTGGATTTGCCCACGTTGGGCAGTCCCACTATCCCACAGTTGATTCCCATTCTCGTCTCTTCCTTCTTGTTTTAGAAGACTCCGGATAATTCCTCCTGAATTATCCGACCTTCCATTGTTTTTACAAACAAAAGCGGGCCGGCGGGGCGCCCGCCGGCCCGGCAATCCAATTGAACAACTCAGAGTATCAAAGGCGCTATCGTGAGTGCGACTATGCTCATGAGCTTCACCAGTATGTTCATAGAAGGGCCGGAGGTGTCCTTGAAAGGGTCGCCTACCGTGTCCCCGACCACTGCGGCCTTGTGCGCGTCCGAGCCCTTGCCGCCAAGGTTGCCCTTCTCGATGAACTTCTTGGCATTATCCCACGCCCCGCCTGCGTTTACCATGAAAATCGCAAGCAGGACGCCTGTTACGGTAGCGCCGGCGAGCATCCCGCCGAGCGCGTTCGGCCCGAGCAGAAGCCCCACAACGACCGGGGCGGATACGGCCAGCACACCGGGCAGTATCATCTCCCGAAGCGCCGCCCTCGTGCTTATGTCGATGCACCTGACCACGTCCGGCTTTACACCCGGCCGGCCTTCGAGAAGCCCCGGTATCTCCCTGAACTGCCGCCTTATCTCTTGAACCATCTTGAACGCCGCCCGGCCCACGCTCGTCATGGTGAGCGAGCCTATGAAAAACGGTATTATGCCGCCGAGCAGCAGGCCTATTACGACCTGCGGGTCGGTCAAAGAGATCTCTAACGGGTGCCCGAGCCTGACGGCCACGGTCTGGGAGTAAGCCGAGAAGAGCGCGAGAGCCGTCAGCGCCGCAGAGCCTATGGCAAAGCCCTTTCCTATGGCGGCCGTGGTGTTGCCGAGCGAATCGAGGCTGTCGGTAATCTCGCGTACGTCCGCGCCCAGCCCGCTCATCTCGGAGATGCCTCCGGCGTTGTCCGCGATGGGGCCGTAAGCGTCAACGCTCATTATTATCCCGGTCGTGGAGAGCATGCCCACAGCGGCTATGGCTATGCCGTAGAGCCCGGCGGCCCAGTTCGCCACGTAGATGGTGGCGCATATCGCTATCATAGGCTCCGCCGTGCTTCCGAGGCCCACGGCAAGGCCGGTTATGATGTTCGTGCCGGCCCCGGTCTGCGAGGACTCGGCTATCCTGCGCACGGGCCGCGCCGAGGTGACGTACTCGGTCACAAGGCCGATGAAGCTGCCGCACAGGCACCCAGCTATGACCGCGTAGTAGATGTACGGGTCACACCCCACGACCCTTATGGCGAGATACCCGAGCACGAGGAAGACGACCGTCGTCAGCAGGGTAGTGTACCTGAGCGCCGACGAAGGCGTGTACCTCTGGAAAAAATGCATGGCGCCTATGCCGAGCATGGAGGAGACGAGCCCGGACATGACGAGAACAAGCGGGTACGACATGAGGGAGGCCGCCGTGCCGAGAGCGGAGAGCGCCCCCCCGGCGGCCGACGTGGCACCAAGGGCGATGGTGGCGACTATCGCCCCTACGTAGGACTCGAATATGTCCGCGCCGAGGCCGGCCACATCCCCGACGTTGTCGCCCACGTTGTCTGCTATTACACCGGGGTTCCTCGGGTCGTCCTCCGGTATCCCGGCCTCCACCTTGCCGACGAGGTCTGCCCCGACGTCGGCGGTCTTGGTGTATATGCCGCCGCCCACACGGGCGAAGAGGGCGATGGAAGAGGCGCCCATGGCGTATCCGTTTATTACGGCCGCGGTCTCGGGCCTTCCGTAGAAGATAAACAGCGTGCCGAGCCCGATAAGGCCAAGGCTCGCAACCGACAGGCCCATTATCGAGCCGCCGAGGAACGCCGCAGAAAGGGCGCGCACCATGGCGGGCTTGTACCTGCTTGCCGCCTCGGCGGTCCTGACGTTGGCCCTCGTGGCCCCTGCATGCCGAAGAAACCGGCGAGCATCGAGGAGAGGCCGCCGAATACGTAGGCTATGGCCGTGGGAAGCCCGAGGAATATCCCAAGGAGGACGGCCAGAGCGGCGACGAAGAAGGCGAGTATCGTGTACTGCCTCTTGAGATAGGTCATCGCGCCCTTGTGTATCTGCCCGGCGATATCCTTCATCTTCTCCGTGCCCTCTGGCAGCGAGAGGATGTAGATATAGATGAGCAGCGCCATGACGAGCCCGCCCACCCCGAGAAGCGGCGCGAAAATGGTCATGCCCTCCATGATAGCCCCCATTTGATTGACGTCATATCAGATTTTGCGCCGGTTGTTCGTCCAGGGATGCGTTAAAAAAGGATTGATATTACGCGGTATTCGGGACAACGGGAGTCAAGCCCGGTCGTTGGAATTGAACTTGTTCATGGCGGCGTCGATGCCCTCGGCCACTATGGCCTCCACGGAGGCGGCCCCCCTTTCGAGCATCCTGTCGAGCCCGTGGGCCTCCTGCTCGGAGAAGGAGGCGAGTACGTAGCTTACCGTATCCCCGGACGCCGGGGGCGAGGGCCTGCCTATGCCGAGGCGCACCCTCAGAAAGTCCCTGCTTCCGAGAGATTGGATGATGGAATCGATCCCCCGGTGCCCACCGCTGCCTCCGTTCTTGCGGAGCCTGAGCCTTCCGAAAGGCAGGTCGCAGTCGTCATAGGCGACTATGATGGACTCTACAGGGACTTGCAAGACCTCTTTGAGCTCAGCCACGGCCTCGCCGCTGAGGTTCATGAAGGTCTGGGGCTTGGCGAGGACGGCCTCCTTGCCGGCTACCGTGGCCTCTGTCCAGAGAGAGGTGCGCGACCTCTTGAAGCGGGGGGTCCCTCCCGCCCCGGCCAGCCTGTCGACGAGCATGAACCCGGCGTTATGCCTCGTTATCTCGTAACGGGGGCCGGGGTTGCCCAAGCCGACTATAAGGAACAATGCTCTTGCGACCTCCGGGATTGTAAGGAGTATTCAGGCACGGGTACGCCGGGGGCGTCAGGCCGCTGTGGCCGCCACGTGCCGCAACGGGGCCTTACTCCTCCCCGCCTTCGCCTTCCGCGCCTTCCTCGGCGAAACTGCTGGCGAGCTCAGCCTCGATCTCTTCGGCGGTCTTGGGAGCGGCCTCGACGACAGGCGGCACCACGGCGATTATCGTCTGCTCCGGGTCGTCTGCGGACACGACGCCTTCGGGAAGGTTCAAGTCCTTTACGTGGAGCGAGTCCCCGACCTCGAGGGGCGTTATGTCGAGGTCTATGGAGGACGGTATCTGCGACGGCAGGCATTCCACGCTTATCTTGCGCGCCTCGTGCTGGATAATGCCGCCGAAGGCGAGCCCGGCGGCCTTGCCGGTGATATGGATGGGCACCTCGACGACGACCTTGTGGTCCATGAGTATCTCGAAGAGGTCCACGTGCTGAAGCGTGCCCCTGAGGGGGTGGCGCATCACGTCCTTGAACATCACCTTGCGGGCCTTGTCACCATCCACGGCCAGGTTTATGAGAACGTTCCCGCCGGCGGCGGTATGGAGCACCCTTTCGAGCTCCTTGTTGCTCATCGACAGCGTCAACGCGCCTTCCATCTTGGGGCCGTAAAGCACCGCGGGGACGAACCCCTGGCTCCTGAGCCTGCGCGCGGGGCATTTTCCGGTCTTCTCTCTCGGCTGAGCCGACAGGTTTATCTCTTCCATCTTCTTCCTCCGGTAATCCTGAATGGCCCGATGTCCTTGAAACAGGTACGGGGCCATTCGGGTTTTTTATTTTTTATTCGCCTTGCGCCCGCCGCGGCCTGCGCCGGGGGGACGCGTTCATCCCAGGTGCCGTTAAACGAAGAGCGAGCTTACGGACTCTCCGAAGTGTATCCTCTTTATGGCCTCGCCGAGGAGCGGGCCCACCGAAAGCCTCTTTATCTTCGCCGATGTGACGCCCTTACGCTCCGGTATGGTGTTCGTGACGACCAGCTCCTTTATGGGGGAGTTGTCTATCCTCTCTATGGCGGGCCCCGAGAGGACCGCGTGTGTGCAGCAGGCGTAGACCTGCTTGGCCCCGTGCTCCGCGAGCGCGGTGGCGGCCTGCGTTATGGTCCCCGCGGTGTCTATCATGTCGTCGAGCAGTATCGTGGTCTTGCCCTCGACCTCACCGATGATGTTCATGACCTCGGAGACGTTGGGGCGCGGACGCCTCTTGTCTATTATGGCGAGGTTCGCCCCGAGCCTCTTGGCAAAGGCGCGCGCCCTCTCAACACCACCCGCGTCAGGGGAGACGACGACGATGTCGTCATGGAAGCTCTCCTTGATGTAGCTCAGTAGCACCGGCGTGGCGTAGAGGTGGTCGACGGGGATGTTGAAAAAACCCTGTATCTGCCCGGCGTGAAGGTCTATGCTGACGACCTTGGTGGCCCCGGCCACGGTCAGGAGGTCCGCGACCAGCTTTGCGGATATCGGCGTCCTCGGCGCGACCTTCCTGTCCTGACGGGCGTAGCCGTAATAAGGGATGACCGCGGTGACGGAGAGCGCCGACGCCCTCTTGAAGGCGTCGAGCATGATGAGAAGCTCCATGAGGTTGTCGTTGCACGGGATGCAGGTCGACTGGATGACGTAGACCTCGACCCCCCTTACGCTCTCCTGGATGTCGACGTACACCTCTCCGTCGCTGAAGCTCTTGACCTCGGACTTCCCGAGCGTTATGCCCAGCTGGTCGCAGATCTCAACGGCGAGGGCCTTGTTGGAATTCCCGGCGAATACCTTTATCCTGTCCATAACCCGTTTCCTGTTTCTTCAATTAATTCAGGTATATAAAGCCTTTATCGGGGCGTTCTGGCTGGGGCGGGAGGATTCGAACCTCCGGTTGCGGGGATCAAAACCCCGTGCCTTACCGCTTGGCGACGCCCCAATCCGGTTGAGACGCTTGTGCTCCATGTAGTGCAGGAGGCCCTCAAAAAGAGTGGCCTCTACCCTTTTTTACCCCTTGTCAAGCAGGGCCCGCGGCCCTGCGACGGATATGAACGCGCATGGCAAAGAGACCGGCGCATCCCTGTAAGAAACCCCCGGACAACCCATCCCTGTGCGGCGGAAGGTCTGAATGACTACACCGGTCTAAAGCCCGGAGTTTCCGCGCTTCCCCTCCCTCGATGGGGGAGGATAAAAATTTTCTCCGCTACGCCAGCTGAATCTGGCTCCGCTCCGGGCGGCCATTCATCCCCGAGCTTAAAAGCTCGAGGTTTTCTGGCCGATTTTATAAATAGAGCCTTCCTTGATTGCAACCCCGCATAACGGGTGGTAAAAGACCACGTGTCTGAAAAGACCTGGCCTGCGTCACTCGACCCCATGGACGAGGAAGATGGACGCCTCTTCGTCGAGCAGAGGCCTTATCCCCTCCAACGCCCCTCTGGCCGCCGCGTGGGTCGAGAAGAGGCCGAATACGGTAGCGCCGCTGCCGGACATGAGCGCGCCGAGGGCCCCGTGCTCGACGAGCAGGGCCTTGAGCCTCGATATCTCCGGGAATCTACCTGTCGTCACCGGTTCGAGGTCGTTGGCGAGCAAGGCGGCGACGTCGGCGCAGCTGCGCAATGCCTCACCAGAATACGATAGATTATTATCTTCGGGGTTTTTTGTCAAGTTTAAATTCCCGTAGACCCATGCGGTCGACACGGAAATACCGGGGTTTATCAGTATGTAGTGGCACCCCGGGAGAGCAACCCTGCTCAGGACCTCCCCGCGCCCTGTCGCCAGCGCGGGCCCGCCGAGGATGAAGAAAGGCACGTCCGAGCCGAGCAAGGCACCCATTTCCATGAGTTTTCCTTCGGTCAGACCCGCATTGAGCAGGTCGTTCAGGGCCATCAGGACGGCGGCGGCGTTGGAGCTGCCCCCTCCGAGCCCCGCGCCGACCGGTATCTTCTTGTCTATGGTTATCGTAATGCGCTTTTTTATGCCCGTGGTGTCGAGCAGCAGGCGCGCGGCCCTCCAGGCGAGGTTGGTGTGGTCCGCGGGGAGCTCCGCGTGATGGCACTCAAGCGAGATGCCCTCCCCCTCCTGCGCGTCTATGGAGATGTTGTCGTAGAGTGTTACAGGCTGCATCAAGGAGTACAGCTCGTGGAATCCGTCGTCCCTTTTCCGTAATACCTTCAGGAAGAGGTTTATCTTGGCGGGCGAGAGTACGGAGGTGCTACTCATCTTCGAGGGTAAAGACGGTCCTGTTTTCGGGGCTTTCACACCTGAAGCCGCCGAGAAAATACCCGAAGATGCTGAAGTTCGTCGTGGTGTCGAACGGGAGCCTCCACCACCTGCGGCCCTGCTCGCTCTCTTTGGTCTGGGGGCCTGAATTCTCTTTTTTCTCTGCCATGGTTCCCTCCCTCTACATGAAGAACGGCCTTACGGCCTTCATGGCGAGGTCTATAAACGGTGTCGGATATATGCCGAGGAAGATGGTGCCAACCGCGGTGCAGAAGAGCACTATGTTGTAGCAGGCCCCGGCTCCGGGCGCTTCGGCCCCGGGCGCCGGCTCCTTCATGAACATGTAGAAGATGACCCTGGCGTAGAAGAACAGCGATATGACCGTGCTGACCACGCCTATGGCGGCAAGCCAGTAGTACTTCGCGCTTATGGCCGCCGAGAGGACGAAGAACTTTGCGGCAAACCCTCCCGTTGGCGGCACGCCAGCCAGAGAGAGCATGAAGAGCGCCATGAGGAACGCAAGAAGCGGGCGGCTTGAGGAAAGCCCCCTGTAGTCGCTTACAAGCTCGCCCTTCATGACCCCGCCCGCGTCCGAGCGCAGGTGCGTGACTATTACGAAGGCGCCCATGTTCATGAAGAGGTAGACGAGCATGTAGTAGAGCACACCCGCCATGCCCGTGTCGTTGTAGACGAGCAGGCCGATGAGTATGATGCCCGCGTGGGCGATGCTCGAGTACGCGAGCATCCTTACCATGTTCTTCTGCGCGATGGCCACCACGCTGCCGAATACCATCGTGGCCGCCGAGAGGACCCACAATATCTCTCCCCAGTCGGCATGGAAGGCGGGGAAGGCCACTATGAATACCCTCAGGAGCGCGGCGAAGGCGGCGGCCTTCGAGCCTATGGACAGGAGCGCGGTCACTGGTGTCGGCGCGCCCTCGTATACGTCGGGCGCCCATACGTGGAACGGGAAGGCCGCAATCTTGAAGCCGAAACCTACGGACATGAGGATGAAGCCGAGGAGCAGGAACGGCCCGTTCGTGGTGCCGAGCTGCGCGGCCATCTCGTTGAGGTTCGTGGAGCCGGAGGCCCCGTAGGCGAACGAGATGCCGTAAAGGAGTATGCCGGAAGAGAGTGCGCCAAGGACGAAGTACTTGAGGGCGCCCTCGACCGAACGGCTGCTGCGCACCCTGAATGCCACGAGTATGTAGAAGGACAGGGCCATGAGCTCGAGGCCGACGTAGATGGTTATCAGGTCGTTTGCCGTCGCCATGACCATCATCCCTACCGTGGCGAAGAGGACTATAGGGTAGTACTCGCCCCGCTGGATGCCCGTCTTTTTGAGGTACTCCATGGAGATGAATACGGTGAAAATGGCCGCGACGATGAAGATGACGTTGAAGTACGCGGAGAAGGCGTCCGAAAAGACCGTACCCCCGAACGAAGGCTCGGTGACGGCGCTCAAGGCGGCCACGGGAAGTATCCCGAGCAGGCCTATGATGCTGAGGTACCCGAGCACGTGCTTGTTCTTCGCTCCGATGAAGAAGTCGACGACGAGCACGAGGACCGCAAGCCCCGTGGTGAGTATCTCGGGCAGTATCGAGACAAAATTTATATTAAGGCTGGCCAGATCCATATCTATCTCTCACTTCCTTGAACGGGTGTAGATGCCGGCTCTTCGCGGAGCATCGCGGTGGCGTTTTTGACGCTCTCGGCAAGCTCCGCCTTCTTGTAGTTCTCCTCCACCTGCGCGGAGAGCTTGTTGAGAGAGGCGTCCATCACGTGGAGGAACGGCTTCGGGTAAAGTCCTATCCAGAAGATAAGGCCCACGAATGATAGCGCGGTCACGGTCTCGCGCAGCCCGAGGTCGTGTAGCTCGCCCTTGCCGATGTACGAGTACTCGCCGAGGAATATCCTCTGGAAGAGCCAGAGCAGATAGACGGCGCCGAGCAGGACGCCGACGGCGACGAGCACCGCGTACAGCCAGCTGGCCTTGAACGCCCCTATCAGGACGAAGAGCTCGCCGATAAAGCCGTTGGTGGACGGCATGCCCATGGACGAGAGCACGACGACGAGGAAGCAGACGCCGAAGACCGGGAGCGTCCTGAACAGGCCCGTGTAGTCGCCGATGTTCCTCGTATGCGTCCTTTCGTAGATCATTCCCACGAGAAGGAAGAGCGCGCCGGTCGAGATGCCGTGGTTTATCATCTGCATGAGGCTGCCCTTCAATCCCTCTATATTGAAGACGAATATGCCGAGCATGACGAAGCCCATGTGGCTGACGCTCGAATACGCGATGAGCTTCTTGATGTCCTTCTGCGCTATGGTAACGAGCGCCCCGTAGAGGATGGCGAAGATGGAGATGCCTATCATCAGGGGGGCGAACTGCATGCACGCGTTGGGCAGGAGCGGCAGGCTGAACCTGACGAAACCGTAGGTACCGAGCTTAAGGAGCACGGCCGCAAGGATGATACTGCCCGCCGTGGGCGCGTCCGTGTGCGCGTCGGGGAGCCAGGTGTGGAGCGGAAACATCGGCACCTTTACCGCGAAGCCGAGGAAGAACGCTATGAATACCCAGAACTGTATGGCAGGCGCAAGCGGCGTAAGCGTCAATATCGTGGAGTCGAAGGTATAGACCCCGGTGGCGCTGCCGTGATAATAGTAGACCGCAAGAAAGCCCAGGAGCATGAACAGGCTGCCGAGGAATGTGAAGACGAAGAACTTTATGGAGGAGTACAGCCTCCTCGTGCCCCCCCAGATCCCGATGATGAAGACCATCGGGATGAGCACCGCCTCCCAGAAGACGTAGAAGAGGAAGAGATCCTGCGCCATGAACACACCGAGAGAGCAGGTCTCGGTGAAGAGGAACAGGGCGGTGTACGCCCTTAGCTTTTTCGTCACGTCGCGCCACGAGGCGAGCATGCAGATGACGGTGATGAACGTGGTCAGGAGCACCAGCAGGAGGCTTATCCCGTCAACGCCCATGTAATAGCTTATCCCGAACGACTTTATCCAGACGACCTTCTCGACCCACTGGAAGCCGGGGTTCGAGGCGTCGAAGGTAAACGGCAGGTAGAGCGACAGCAGGAAGACGAACAGGGAGACCCCGAGGCCCGCCCACCTTATAAGCCCGGTCTCCTCCTTGTCGATAAAGAGGATGAGTATCGCCCCGAGCGCCGGGAGGAAGGTCAGTATGCTAAGGATGGGCCAGCCACCCGCGAGTTCATTAGGCGTCATCTGCGCCCTCCTTCCGCCGGCGCGTGCTCCGGCGTATTCTCCGGGGAATCTCCGGGTGCGTGCTGTTCGGGTGCGGCGCCTTCCAACGCGGGCGCGTGCTCCACCGCCCCGGCCTCGTGCACGAGGCCTATCTCCGCCACCTCGGTCTTGATGCTGTTCATCTTCACCACCTCGGAAAGGTGCGCGGTGGTCGCGCTCGTGAGGCCCAGGACATGCTTTGGATAGATGCCTATCCAGAGTATCAGGGCTATCATGGGCAGGAGCACTATCACCTCGCGCGCGCTCAGGTCCTTGAGCTTCTCATTTTCCGGGTGCTTCACCTGCCCGAAGGCAACCCTCTGGAACATCCAGAGCATATAGGCCGCGCCGAGTATGACGCCCGTGGCGCCGAGCACGGCCGCCACGGGGCTGGCCTTGAACAGGCCGAGCAGTATGAGTATCTCCCCTATGAAGCCGTTGGTGCCCGGCAGCCCTATGGAGGACAGGACTATCACCATGGAGAGCGCGACGTAGACGGGCATCACCCTGGCGAGCCCGCCGAAATCCGCTATCTGCCTCGTGTGCCTTCTCTCGTATATGATGCCTATCATGAGGAAGAGCCCGCCGGTGGATATGCCGTGGTTGATCATCTGAAGAACGCCGCCGTCTATTCCCTGCTGGTTCAGAGCGAATATGCCCGCCATGACCGCGCCGAGATGGCTCACGCTGGAGTAGGCGACGAGCTTCTTCACGTCGGTCTGAGCCAGGGCGAGGAAGGCCCCGTATACGATGCCTATCACGGCAAGGGCGATGATGTACGGGGTAAACACACGTGTCGCGTCGGCAAGCAGAGGCAGGTTGAACCTCAAAAAGCCGTAGGTGCCCATCTTGAGGAGCACGCCGGCGAGCAGGACGCTGCCCGCGGTGGGGGCCTCGACGTGCGCGTCCGGCAGCCAGGTGTGGAACGGGAAGACCGGCACCTTGATGGCGAAGCCGAGGAAGAAGACCGCGAATATCCACCACTGGAGGTTGTACGGGTAGACGACCTCGTAGAGCTTGAGCAGGTTGAACGTATACTCCCCGGTCATGTTCCCGTGCGAGTAGTAGAGCGCGAGGATGCCCACGAGCATGAACACGCTGCCGAAGAGCGTATAGAGGAAGAACTTGATGTTCGCGTAGAGCTTCCTCGGGCCGCCGAAGACACCGATGAGGAAGTACATCGGTATAAGGCCTATCTCCCAGAAGAGGAAGAAGAGTATCATGTCGAGGGAGCAGAATACGCCGAGCATGCCGGTCTCGAGGACGAGCAGGTATATCATGTACTCCTTGACCCTCTCCTCTATAGCCGTCCACGAGCAGAGCACCGCTATGATGGACAGGAACGTGGTAAGGAGGAGCAGCGTGAGGCTTATGCCGTCTATGCCGAGGAAGTAGCTGACCCCGATGCCCGGTATCCACGAGGCAAGCTCCACGAACTGCATCTTGTACGTGGAGGTGTCGAAGTAGAACAACGGCACGAGCGAGATGCAGAAGTTGACGAGCGCAAACCCGAGCGCGGTGGTGCGGATCACCTCCTTGCTCCTGGCAGGTATGAAGGCGATAACGACCGCGCCGAGCGCAGGCAGAAGTATCAGCAGCGTAAGTATTGGAAAGTTAAGTACGTTCTCAATCATAACCTTTTATCTCTCGAGCCCCGGTCTCATGCAACCCTTGTAAGTTCCGGTCTGAAATCCGTTAGAAGTCCTCATCCGCGAACAACCGGCCTCACCTTCAGCCCACCAGCACCTTGACGACCAGCGCGATTATGCCTATGACGAAGATGAATGCGTAGTTCTGAAGGTACCCGGTCTGGAGCCTGCGCCAGATGCCGCTGTTGAAGCTCACGACGGTAGCCATCGAGTTCACGATGCCATCGACGATGTATATGTCGAACTTGTGCGAGAGCCACGCGGTAAACCTCGTGAACCATCCAGCAAAGTTCACTATCCAGTCGATGACGCCGAGGTCGAAGGACAGGCACCAGGCGCTGAACCGCTTCAAGGGGTTGACAACGAGGAAGTCGTATATCTCGTCGACGTAGTATTTGTTATACAGCAGCGTGTGCAGGCCGCTGAACGTGTCCGCTATGACCTCCGGGCGCCAGAACGACGGGGCCAGCGACCTCATGGGCGCGTAGTACATCAGCGCGGCGAGGAATATCCCGAGGACGCCGGCGCCGACGGAGACGCCCATCAGTATGAACTCCGTGTTGTCGTGGGCCGCTTCGGCCATATGCGCGCCGCCCCCGGCCACGGCGGAGACCGCCTCATGCGCCCCGCCCGCAACAGCGGCAACCGCCCCGTGCGCCCCGTTGCCCACCGCCGCCGCCCCGTGGCTTATCGCCGCGGCAGCGACCTCATGGCCGCCGCCGAAAACCGGGCTCAGGAAGTGGTGGAGCTGCGAGCCGCCCTCGAGGAACGGGATGCCCACCACGCCGCCCACGATAGCAAGGACGGCAAGGACTATCAGAGGGACCGTCATCACCGACGGGGACTCGTGCAGGTGCTGCTTTGTGTGCTCGTCGGCGCGGCATTTGCCGGTAAATGTCATGAACACCTGCCTGAACATGTAGAACGCGGTAAGGAAGGCCGTAAAGAGCCCGACCGCCCAGATGATATGGTGGCCGCCCTTGAAGGACTCCCAGAGTATCTCGTCCTTGGACCAGAACCCGCTGAAAGGCGGCATGCCCGATATGGCGAGCGCGCCTATTATGAACGTGACGGAGGTTATCTTCATGCGCGAATGGAGCCCGCCCATCTTCCTCATGTCCTGCTCGTCGCTCATGGCGTGTATGACGCTGCCCGAGCCGAGGAAGAGCAGGCCCTTGAAGAACGCGTGAGTCATGAGGTGGAAGACACCGGCCGTATACGCGCCCACGCCCACGGCAGCGAACATGTAGCCGAGCTGGCTCACGGTGGAGTAGGCGAGCACCTTCTTTATGTCGTTTTGCACAAGGCCGATGGTGGCGGCGAAGCAGGCGGTGAAGATACCGATGACGGCGACGGTCTCGCCCACGGCCGGGACCATCGAGTATATGGCGTTGTTCCTGGCGACCATGTATACGCCCGCGGTGACCATCGTGGCCGCGTGTATGAGGGCGCTGACGGGCGTGGGGCCTTCCATGGCGTCCGGAAGCCAGACATAGAGCGGGAACTGGGCCGATTTGCCGATGGCGCCCACGAAGAGCAGGGCCGCTACCAGCGATACGACCTTCGGGTCGAGGTGGTGGATATTGGCGAAGACCTCTTTATACCCGAGCGAGCCGACGCCGTGGCCCGACAGGCTCCAGAACAGGACGAAGAGGCCGAGGATGAAGCCGAAGTCGCCTATCCTGTTGACGATAAAGGCCTTCTTGCCCGCGTCGCTCGCCGATTTCT
>JBHHYT010000054.1:0-16306 GCA_046757705.1 Thermodesulfobacteriota bacterium | reverse complement strand
CTCCGGGCGGCCATTCATCCCCGAGCTTAAAAGCTCGGGGTTTTCTGGCCGATTTTATAAAAAAAAAGGGGCGTGCCCGGCCCGCCCCTCCTTCAGGATGTTGGAAGTGTCCTTCCATGGCTTTTTCAACTACGATCCGGCCGGAATGAACCCGTCCATGGATTGCTTTGGCAGGATGTCTTTCAACAGCCTGCCGGGCCGCCTTTTTCCCGTACGAGCCTACCCGAAGAATATGTGCGCGAGCCTGTACATCTCCATGTCCACGGTCTTAAGCTCGCTCGTCGCCTCGTCGAGAGAGACGTCCACGACATTGTTGCCCTGCAGCGCCGCCATCCTGCCGAACTTGCCCTCGTTGATCAGCTCTATGGCGCGCACGCCGAAGCGTGTCGCAAGGATCCTATCGTAGGCGGTGGGCGTGCCGCCCCTCTGCAGGTGGCCGAGCACCACGAAGCGGCTCTCCAGCTGAGTCCTCTGCTCTATCTCCCTGGCGAGGAACTCCCCCACCCCGCCGAGACGGGCGTGGCCGAAGGCGTCGAGCTCCTTGTCCCTGGTTATCATGCCGCCGGCCTCCTTCGGGTACGCCCCCTCGGCCGCCACCACGAGGCTGAAGTTCTTGCCCGTCTCCTTGCGCTTCTTTATGTACCCGCAGACCTCGTTTATGTCGAAGGGCTTCTCCGGGACGAGGATCACGTCCGCCCCTCCGGCTATGCCTCCGTACACGGCCAGCCACCCGGCGTGCCTGCCCATGACCTCGACGACCATCACCCTGTGGTGGGCCTCCGTGGTCGAGTGGAGCCGGTCGAGCGCCCATGTGATGATGCTGACTGCGGTGTCGAAGCCGAAGGTGAAGTCCGTGCCGGAGAGGTCGTTGTCGATGGTCTTGGGGACGCCGACGGTGTTAACGCCCTTCGCGAAGAACTTGGCGGCCACCCCGAGGGTGTCGTCGCCGCCGATGCAGACGAGGGCGTCGAGATTGAGCTTCTTCAGGTTGTCCATGACGGCCCGCGTGTCCGTCTCGGACTTCATCGGGTTCGTCCTCGAGGTGCCGAGTATCGTGCCTCCGAGCGGCAGCAGCCCGGAGACCGCCTCCCTCGTAAGCTTCACGGTGGAAGGGGTTATAAGCCCCCGCCAGCCGTCCCTTATCCCCGTGAACTCGTAGCCGAACTGCGTGCCCCTCTTTACCACCGCCCTTATGACCGCATTAAGGCCGGGGCAGTCTCCTCCCCCTGTAAGTATCCCGACATTCATGGCTTCAGACCTCCTTGGAGTTTTCGATTTCCGGCCGAACGGGAGCTCGCCCCAACATCCCCTCCCCCCGCGCAGCGGGGAAGAGGGCGTTTACTTCTTCCATTATACACCATCGGATAAAAACACGCTCAGGCGAGCGGCAGACGGGTGATGAAGGTGGAGCCCTGGCCGGGGGCGCTCTCGACGCTGATGCTCCCCCCGTGGGCGACGGCTATCTCCTTGCAGATGCTCAGGCCAAGGCCCGCGCCCCCCTCGTCCCCGGACCGGGCCTTGTTCGCCCTGTAGAACCTGTCGAAGAGGTAGGGGATGTCCTGCTCGGAGACCCCAAGCCCGGTGTCCTTGACCTTTACGATGGCGTCATGGCCGTCCACGTCGAGGGAGAGATCGACGCGCCCCCCGCCCGGCGTGTACTTGATGGCGTTGTCTATCAGGTTGAAGAAGAGCTGGCTCAGGCGCACGGTATCCCCTGTCACCACGGCCGGGGCGCACCGGCCCATGACCAGCTCTATGCCCTTGTCCGCGGCGCGCCCCCTGAAGTGCTCGTACCTCTCGATAAAGACCTTATCGAGGCTTACCGGCTCCCTGGGCAGGGCCTCCCTCTCCACGTCCATCTTCGCCAGGTCGAGGAGGTTGTTGACGATGTTGCTCATCCGGTCTATCTCCTCGAGGCCGCTCTCGAGCGCCTCTTTCATGTGCTCTACGTTGCCCTTGGAGCGCAGGGCTATCTCCATCTCGCCCTTGAGGATGGTAAGCGGGGTCTTGAGCTCATGGGAGGCGTCGCCGGTGAACTGCTTTATCTGCTTGAACGAGTTCTCCAGCCTCTCGAACATCCCGTTTATGGTGGACGCGAGCATGCCTATCTCGTCCTGAGGTACGGCTATGTTGAGCCGTTCGCTCAGGTTCTCGGCCCCTATCCTGCGCGCGAGCTTGGTTATCTCCGAGACCGGTTTGAGCGCCTTCTGGGCGAGGAACCACCCCACCGCGCCCGCCACGATGATGGCCGCCAGTATGCCGGAGATGAATATGTAGATGAACGCGTGGAAGACCTCCTGGACGCTCTCCAGAGAGGTGCCTACCTGCACGATGGCCACAAGCCCACGGTCCTTGAGTATTATCGGCTTGGTGACCATCCTTACCGGGTACCTGCCCACGCTCCTTACTATCTCGAATGAGGTGGCGCCGTTGAGAAGGGCCGCCATGTACGTCTCCCTGGGTATGGGCAGCTTGAAGGTATCGAGGTTCGATGAGCGTGCAACGACCTTGCCGTGCAGGTCGAGCACCTGTATGTAGTTGCCAGCGGTGCGGATGCCGAAGAACCTGCCGAGAATCAGGTCGAAGTCCTTGGGCAGGAACATCTGGCCCGAGGGCTTTATGACGGTGTGCACCATCATGTTCGCAACCGAGCTTATCTGGTTGTCTATGCGGTTCATGAATATCTTGAAGAGAGAATAGGAGAAGAGCCCGCCGAAGGCGATGAGGCTGACCGTAAGCAGCGTTACATACCAGAACGTGAGTTTTGTGCGGATGGAAAATGCCATGCGGGGTTCTTCATGCGCGCGGGGCGCATACGTTAAGGCGGGAGCTCCGGCCTATGTGCCGAACTCCTTGAGCCTGTCGAGAGACTTTATGAAGATCTCCTTGCGCCTTATCTCAAGGACGCCCTCCTCCTTGAAGCCCTTGAGGAGCCTTATGGAGGTCTCCTGCGTGATGCCGAGAAGCTCCGCTATCTCGAGGCGCGAGAGCGTGAGATTGAGCTTGACACCCGAGCCCTGCTTCACGCCGTACTCTCTGGCGAGCGTGTAGAGCAGGTGCCCGAGCTTCTCTCTGGCGTTCATGAGGCCGAGGTTGCCTATGCGCTCGTAGGTCTGGTTCAGCTCCTTGCCCATGGATATGATAAGCTTTCTGGCTATGGCGGGCTCTTTCTCGAGTATATTGAAGAACGAGTTCTTGTCGATATAGCAGAGCTCGGAGTCGTCCATGGCCACGGCGGAGTTCCTGTAAGTCTTGCCTTCGTAGAAGACCTCGAAGCCGAGCATGTCGCCGGGGTTCATGATGTTTATTATCTGCTCCTTGCCGGAGCTCGACGACCTTACGACCTTCACCCTTCCGGTGCGGATGATATACAGGCCCGTGCACTCGTCGCCTTCCATGAAGACCATCTCGCGCTTGCGGTAAGAGGAGATGACGACCACGTCCTTGAACGCCTCGAGCTGGCTTTCGCTGAGGCCGGTAAAGAGCGCCTGCTCCTTTATGTGGCACTTGCAGAGCGAGCAGATGGAATCCTTGTCCAGTAATACGGTCATTTGTACGGCTCTCTTGTTATATTGTCAATCGAGCGACGCGATGTCGCTCGAGCCGAGCTCGTAGAACGGGAAGTCCCCACGGTAGGGAACGACCGCCAGGCTTACGTTCCTTGAGTCCCTTATCTGCCTGAGCAGCCCCACCACCTCGCCGTTCGAGAGCGGCTCCCCGGTGGCCCAGTCTATGGTCTGCAGCTTCATGAGCACGCTCTGCGGGTCCGCCACGGCCTCGGACGCGTCCACGACCATCCGTCCTATGAGCGCCCTGATCTCCTCGGGGCCCTTTTCAAGCTCCGTGCCCATCTGCCTGTGGTAGGCCATTATCGAATAATAGTCGAAACCGCTCGCCACGGCCGCCTCCAGGTTCTGGGAGAGCCACGCCAGGGCGTAAGGCGGGTTGGTGACGCTCTCGTACATCAGGTTTATGGCGAACCTCACCCCGGGCCTCTTCTCATTGACGACCTCGCGAAGCCTGTTGGCCACGGTAAGCAGGCGCCTGTTCTTCCACGACGCCCACTCCCAGAAACGCTCCGTGTAGTGCACCCGGCCGGGCTCCGGGCCCCTCAGGTAAAGCTCCTCCGGGTCCATGCCGGCCCCGGTCTCCTCTCGGTAGAGCGCCCCCATGTACGGGCCGAAGCCCTCGGTGTGCCGCAGCACCAGGTCGTCCTGAAAGAGTATGCCGTCTATGTCGTACGAGGCCAGGTCGGAGTACAGCCCCTCGAGCCTTTGCACGGCCTTCTCGTTGAAGAGGTCGAGCCCCCTGCACCTTACGATCGCGCGCGTATCGAGGTCGTAGCCCTTGCACGCAAGCTCCCTGGAGCCCTCCACCCCGTAGTCGGCGTACCGGGTGGTCATCCACGCGAATATCTTGAGACCGTTTTCGTGGGCGAGAGAAGCGACACGCCCCAGTATGTCCTCGACCACCGGCGCCTTGTCCGTGGAGAAGTAGACCCCGGCGGGGACGCGTGAGCGCACGAAAGGGTAGTACCGGTCGCCGGGGTTGTGGAAGACGCGGACGATTACGGTGTCCACCCCGGCCTCGCGAAGCCTCTTCAATTCAGCGCCCGTCTGCTCGTATGTCCTGCCCTCGAAGAGCATCACCTGCACGGCCCTGAGGCCGGGAGGGCCGGGGGTCCACGGGGCGCGGCGGTATATGCCCGGGCCCTTGCGTTCGGGCCCGTTATCGTCGCGCCCGAGCTTCCTGCGTACCTCCTTGAGCCGGAGCCTCGCCCTCTCGGCAAAGGGGTTGTCCTTGAAGTTCGAGATGAAGAGCTTTAGCTCCTCCTCGGCGTCGTGCAGCCGCCCGGCTTCGTAGTACGCCTCGGCCATGCCGTACTGTGCGCGCGGGAGCAGCGGGCTTGCGGGGAAGCTCTCTATGAGCCTTGCGAACTCCCTGGCGGCGAGCCGGTAGTCCCCCTCGCGCATCAGGAACGTAGCGTAGTTGAGCTGCCCAAGGTCGGTGAAGTACGGCTTGTCGTTAAAATAAGACTGCCCGCCTGAGGCCCTTGGAGCGCCGCAGAGCGTTACGAGCAGAAGTATGAAGACACCGATGAGCGCGGCCCCGAAACGGGGGCCTGGGCCTTTGCCGGCATAGTCGCCACACGAGAACCTCAATAGTATGCACCCTTCAAAGATAGTAACGTTCGAAAGACCGCCGCAAAAGGCCAGCATGCCAGCGGTCTACGTACAGTCATGTATTATAACAAAAACGCGGCGTTACTTACAACAAAAAGCTGGCGATACGCCCCCCGCGGGGCCGGCCGCTCAGAAGAACCTCTCTATCGCCTCTTTTATCGTAGAGACCGCCACAAGCTTCATATCGGCGGTCTTGCGCAATCCTTTCATATTATCTTTGGGCAGGATGCAGCGGGTAAAGCCGAGCTTGGCCGCCTCCGTCACCCTCTGCTTCACCTGGTTTATCGCCCTCACCTCTCCGGCAAGGCCCACCTCCCCGAAGACCACCGTGCGGGGCTCTATGGGCCTGTCGAGGAAGTTCGAGCTTATGGACGCGATGATGCCGAGGTCTATGGCGGGCTCATCGAGGCGCATACCCCCGGCGACCTTTATGAATATGTCGTGGTTGGCCAGCGAGATGCCCGCCTTCTTCTCGAGCACGGCGGCCAGGAGCATCACCTTGTTGTAGTCGACGCCGACGACCGTGCGCCGGGGCACCCCGAAGAGCGTGGGGCAGACGAGCGACTGGACCTCCACAAGGATGGTGCGCGTGCCTTCGAGGCTCGAGACCACCGCCGAGCCCGAGGCGCCCTCCGGCCTCTCGGCAAGGAACATCTCGGAAGGGTTGGTCACCTCCTCGAGGCCCGCCTCCTTCATCTCGAAGACGCCTATCTCCATGACCGAGCCGAACCTGTTCTTGACCGCACGCAGTATCCTGAACGGGTGGCCCCTCTCGCCCTCGAAGTAAAGCACCGTGTCCACCATGTGTTCGAGCACCTTCGGCCCGGCTATCGCCCCGTCCTTGGTCACGTGGCCGACGAGGAACAGGGGCACGTCCGCCCCCTTGGCGTATGAGATGAGGCGCGCCGAGACCTCGCGCACCTGCCCGACGCTCCCGGGCCCGGAGTCGAAGTCCTCGGAATAGACGGTCTGAACGGAATCGATGACGAGCACCGACGGGGCCAGCTGCCTTACGGTCTCGAGTATCTTCTCGACGGAGGTCTCGGAGTAGACGAGCAGGTTGTCGGAGAGAGAACCGAGACGAGCGCCACGGAGCCTTATCTGGCGCATCGACTCCTCCCCGGAGACGTAAAGCACCTTCTGCCCCGAGACGGCGAGACTGCCCATGGCCTGAAGAAGGAGGGTGGATTTGCCTATCCCGGGGTCCCCGCCGATGAGCACGGCGCTGCCGTGCACGAGCCCTCCGCCGAGCACCCTGTCAAGCTCCGGGAACCGGGTGGATACCCTCTGCTCCTCGGAGACGTCGAGGGAGGCTATGGGCCGGGGGGCCGAGGGGACGCCGAAGGAGCGCCCGGCGTGGCTCGGCGCCGGCGCCTCCCGCTCCTCGACGAATGAGTTCCAGGCGCCGCATTCGGGGCACCTGCCGAGCCATTTGTACGAGGAATGGCCGCACGACTGGCAAGAAAAGAACGTCCTTGACTTAGCCACGCGGCCCCCTGTTCAACGCCTCTGCCAGCAAATGCAAACCTCCGCCCTTTTACAATTGACAAACATGCCAGTTTTGTTATTATTTCAGGCGAGGTCCGGTATGCTCAGACCTCGCGCGGCACATGGATGTGACGCCATTTTCAATGGCTTATCGCCATTGAAAATGTAAGAAAAAGAAAAATCGCATTTTTCTTTTTCGTCCCTGAACAATTCAAGGACGAATTATTCAGGGGTTCACAAGCGATTGCGGGGGGACAGGACCAGTCGGGCAATCGGATACGCGGTTTGTGTCGATACAGGCCGGGCAATCACATCAGGACGGACTCCCGCCGGCCAGACCGCAGTTGAAAAACCCCGGCAGGAGCCTTTTTCAACATCCCATTTCACAAACTATCTTAAAGAAGCAGGACATGTCTCTGGAAATACCCAACTACACCACCATACTAATTGAACTGAATAAGGCTGTCAAGATGCATAATTTCTATCCGGAAGGGCATCCACAGCTTGACGCGGCGCTGGAGAAGTCTTACCTCCTTTTCAAGAAAAAGGCCGACGACCAGGGCGAGATAAAGTGGAAGATAGACCAGAAGGGCTTCTACGATGGCAAGGCCGTCGTAGCGGGCGGCAACAAGGACGTGGCGGGGCTCGCCAAGAAGCTCTTCTTCAGGCGGATAAAGGAGATCACCTTCAACCACCGCATAACGCTCAAGGACCTCAAGGTGCTCCTCTCCGTGATAAAGAGCGAGCCCGAGGCCGTACAGGAAGCAGGGGGTGTGGAGACCATATTCGCCGACAACGACGTGGCCGGCATACTGGTGAACGCCCTCAACTACGACGACCTCAGGAGGATAAAGAAGCAGCTCGAGGATAAGCACGAGCAGGAGAAGAACGAGCAGGCGCAGCGGCAAAAGAAGGTCGAAGAGGCGGGAGAGGCCGCCCAGAGCGATGACGAGCTTCCGTCCGAGGCCCCCGCCGAGGACGACCGCCAGGACGAGGCCCTGCTCGACCTGTTGAAAAAGATAAAGAGGGAGACCGACTTCCTGAGGTACCAGGACCTCTCCGTGCGCATCAGGGAGAAGGTGGACGTGTTGCTTATCGAGAAGAATTACGGGGCCGTCTTCCCCGCCGCCCTCGTATACTACGAGCACCAGCTCCCCTCTTCCGGACTCTCGGAGGAGATAAGGCAGAACGCCAGGCAGGGCCTTGCCGCGCTCCTTACCCGGGAGATGATAGAGTACCTCGTGGGCAGGGCCGGCGCGCGGGAGGAAGGCTTCCGCACCTCTATCCAGAACATGCTCGTCACGGCGGGGACCGAGGCAGCGGAGCTGCTGCTGACGGCGATCATAGAGGCCCCGGAGGCCCTGACCAGAAAGAGCCTTTTCAACGCGCTCGTGCTCTTCGGCCCCATGATAAGGGAGCAGGTGGAGGCCCGCCTCTCAAGCCCGGAGTGGTACGTCGTGCGCCAGATGGTCTCCCTGCTCGGGGAGCTCGGCGACCCGATGGCTCTCGACGCCATAGAGAAGGCCTACGTGCACCCGGACGACAGGGTCAAACGGGAGGTCTTGAAGAGCCTTATGAAGATAAGCTCCCCGCGCTCGACGCAGATACTGCTGCGGGCCCTCGAGGAGGACGACCAGACGCTCGTGGCGCAGGCGATCATCTCGCTCGGCGTCCTGAAGGACCCGACGGTCATAGACGTGCTCGGCGCCATAGCCCTCAAGAGGGAGTCTTTCGCGGACCTCATGGAACCGAAGAGGGAGGCGATAAAGGCCCTCGGCGTCATCGGAGACCCGAGGGGGGTTCCCTATCTCAGCCGGATACTCTCAAAGAAGGTCTGGTTCGGCAGGAAGGTCAACGAGGAGGCGCGAGTGCTGGCCGCGTACTCGCTCGGGCTTATAGGCACCCCGGAGGCTTACGACGCCATCGAAAAGACGCTCGGGTCGAGCGAGGGGGAGCTTTACTCGGCCTGCAGGAGAATACTCGAAGGAAGAGAGAAGGCCCATGAATAACAATAACGAAATAATACTCAAGAGCATTAACGCGGCGCTCAAGAGCAAGAAGCTCTATCCGTCCGGGCACCCCGCCATAGCCGCCCCGATAAACAAGACGTACCAGGCCCTCGGCGAGATGCTCAAAGAACAGAACAACCTGATGATCGGCATGATAAACGAGGCGCTTGTCATCGAGGACGAACTCGTGGAGGGCTACGAGACCCTGTACCCCGACCTCATCGGCAACATGAACAGCCGGAACATCGACGCCATCATATTCGAGCGCGGCACGTCGATCAGGGAGCTCACCTCGATGTTCGACATACTCGCCGCAGACGGCGAACTGCAGGGCAAGGCCCTTCAGAAGGAGCTTCACGAAAAGGGCATCACGCACATCACGCTCAAATCCGTGCCCATGGGCAAGAAGAACATACTCGAGATATACAACGGCGCCGTGGAAGTGGTGAAGAACGTGATGGGCGAGGTACGCATGGGCAAGATACCACGGAGCGAGCCCGTTGAGGACATCGTGGCCGAGATAACCGAGACGGTGCTTGCCGACCCGAACGCGATAATCGGCCTTGCTATGATAAAGAACTACGACAACTACCTGTACAACCACTCGGTAAACGTCTCGATTATGTCCCTGGCGCTCGGCAGGTCCATGGGGCTTTCCGAGGACGAGCTGCACTCCGTGGGCGTGGCCTCTCTTCTCCACGACATCGGGAAGACGGGTGTCGCCGAGGACATCATCAGAAAGCCCGGCGGCCTTAGCTCGGATGAATGGGAGAAGATAAAGGAGCACCCGCAGCTCGGGCTCAACATCTCCAAGAGGATGAACGGGATGAGCGAGACCATCGGCAGGCTCATCTTCGAGCACCACGTCAAGTACGACCACTCGGGGTACCCGCAGACGAGCTCGAGCCTGCACCCGTTGAGCCAGATAATAACGATATGCGACGCCTATGACGCCCTGACCACGCTTCGCGTCTACCAGACGCCGCACAACCCCGTGGACGCCATAAAAGTGATGAACAACTTCTCCGGGAGGCACTTCAACCCCGCCACGCTCAAGGCGTTCACAAACCTCATCGGCCTCTACCCTATAGGCACCATGGTCAGGCTCTCATCCAACGAGATAGGTATCGTAACGAGGAGAAACCCGGAGGCGGGCGAGGAGCCGGCGCTCAAGGTGCTCTTCGACAAGGAGGGCAATGCCCTGGACGAGCCATATGAGCTCGACCTTGCACAGGACAAGTCCCGGTCCATCGTCTCGACAGTAAACCCGGCCATGACGAACATAGATGTGGCCGCCTTCTTCGAGACAGAGGCCGCCGAGGAAGAGGAATAAAGAAAACGCCATAAACAGAGAGACCCCCGCGTACCTGCAGGTACGCGGGGGTCTTTTATTCTTCGGTCATCCTGAAAGGTCGGGAGCCTTGTATCGAGCCGGTCCGCCGGGGGGGGCAAGCAACCGGGGCAATCTCCCGCAACCCGTGGCCCGCCGGCCAAGCCCTACCGGTCCATCTCTCCGAGTGCCTTTATGGCAAGGCCGCGCATCCTGCCGTTGCCCTTTACGGCGAAGTGGATCATCGCCTCTTCCGCCCTCTTGTCCCCGAGGCGGCTTATGGCCTCGAGCGCCCTCTCGACGACCCCGGTATCCGGGTTCCTGAGCGCGCCCATCAGCGGGCCCAGGAGCCTGTGGTCCTCGAAGTTGCAGAGTGCCTCCACCACGCCGCGCACGACTATGGGACTGGTGTCCTTGAGCGCCTCGACAAGCGGTGTTATCGCACCCTCGCCCTTGCCTCCGAGGACCCTGACGGCCGCGGCCCTGACATCCTCGGAGGGGTCCTTGAGGGCCTTTATCAGAATGGCGTTGACGTTCTCTCCCTTCAGGTCCATCAGCGCGTAGATGGCGCGTATCTTCTCGAGCATCTCTCCCTGCTCTATCTTCTCGGTGATGCGGTCGATACGCTCGCGTATCTCGAGCTTCTCGAGAGCGTCGGCCGCGTACTTCCTTACCTGCGGGTCCTTGTCCTGGAGGGCGTCTATGAGTATCTGTTTCCTTTTCTCCATGTCTCAACCTATACCAGATTTCATCATACGTTGCAAGTGATTACCTTGAGCCATCCGGCAAAATCCTCGATGGCCCTTCTGGCCTGCGCCTGGCGCCTGTCCCTGCCGGGAAGCGCCGGGAGGATGCCCATGTTCGCGTTCATCGGCTGGAAGGCCCTCTTCTTCACCGGGGGGGTGGAAATGTGGGCCATCAGCGCACCGGTCATGGTCGTGGGCGGGGGTGCTGCCGCGGCGGCTCCCCTTGAAAGCCGCACAGCGTTTATCCCCGCAAGGATGCCGGAGGCGGCGGACTCGCAGTACCCTTCGACGCCGGTTATCTGCCCGGCGAAGAGGACGCAAGGGTCGCTCCGAAGCTGCTGCGTGGGCAGAAGCAGGCCGGGAGAATCCAGATAGCTGTTCCTGTGGAGCTTCCCGAGCCTGGCGAACTCGGCGGACTCGAGCCCGGGTATCAGCCTGAATACCTTCTTCTGCTCCGGGTACGTAAGGCGGGTCTGGAAGCCCACGATATTGTAGAGCGTCCCCTCGGCGTTCTCCCTCCTGAGCTGCACCACGGCGTAGGGCCTCCTGCCGGTGGCAGGGTCGGTAAGCCCCACGGGCCTCATCGGGCCGAAGAGCAGCGTCTTCGGCCCGCGCTCCGCCATCACCTCTATGGGCATGCACGCCTCGAAGGAGGCCGCGTCCTCGAACTCGCGCCGGGAGACCCTGTCGGCGGCGGTCAACGCAGAGAAGAACCTTTCGTACTCGTCCTTCTCAAACGGACAGTTTATATAGTCGTCCCCGCCCTTCCCCCACCGGGAGGCCATGAACGCGCGGGCCATGTCTATCGACTCCCTGTATACGATGGGAGCCACGGCGTCGTAGAAGTGCAGGCTATCGCGCCCCACGAGCCTCTGGATAGCGGCGGCCATGGCATCGGATGTGAGTGGGCCGGTGGCGATAACCAGCGGACGGGCGGGCGCCAGCCCGGTGACCTCCCCGGCCCTCACCTCCACCCCGGCGTCCACAAGCGCGCTTGTAACGTACTGCGAGAAGGCGACGCGGTCGACGGCGAGCGTCTTTCCGGCTGGCACCCTCGTCGCCTCGGCGGCCTCTATTATCAGGGAACCGGCAAGGCGCATCTCCTCCTTCAACAGGCCGGAGGCGTTCTCGATGGAGTCGGACTTAAGCGAGTTGCTGCAGACCAGCTCCGAGAGCGTCGACAGGGAATGGGCCGGCGAGAACCTCGACGGCTTCATCTCGTGGATGACAGCCTTCGCCCCCGCCCTCACCACCTGCCAGGCGGCCTCGCAGCCAGCGAGCCCGCCTCCTATTATATTGACCTCGGACACCCTTTACGCCCTCCATTGCTTTACTTCAAAAAGCCGTATCCTTACAATATTACGCCCACTGGCGCAGACGTTCAAGCCTTTTATGCCCCCCCGGCCCGCACTCGCCCCGGGCTTGCCATCGTCCGGCATTTATGGTAGGTTCATGGGATGAAAATGGCTCGGGCGCACATCATCGTCTCCGGCATCGTGCAGGGGGTCTTCTTCAGGGCCACAACCACCGAGACCGCCCGCAGGCTCAACGCCTGCGGCTGGGTGAAGAACAACCCCGACGGCACCGTGGAGGCGGTCATCGAGGGCCGCGAGGACGACGTAAAGGCCCTCATCGAGTGGTGCCGCAAGGGACCTTCCGGCGCGCGCGTGGACGACGTGCGCGTACGGTGGGAGGATCACAAAGGGGAGTTCGACGACTTCAGGTCGATCACCCGGTACAACAGCTATTAGCAGGCTGCGGAAAAGGCGGCCTGACCGGACATACACCGTGGCTGAAAAGGCCCCGTACTGACCTTTTCATCATACTGCCAAAGGAGTCTTTCAGGCTTGATCATCAACCCCCGCCGCGCTCTCCCGCTTCTTCTCCTCTGCATGACGGTGCTCGCCTCGTGCGCCCACGTCCCCAGAGGCCCTAAAGAGCAGGGGTACCTCTACCCTGCCCCGGACGCCGGCAAGGGCAACCGCAGCGTCGGAAGCGAGGCGATATTCGAGAACGACTCGGTAAGGATGGCCATACGCCAGATGAGGAAGGACGAGCCCGCCGGGGTCTTCATCGCCGGGCTGCTCGACAGGGACTATGTGATATTCCGCCTCTCCATCGAGAACAGGGGCGCGGAGAAGATAATCTACAACCCATCCTACACGGTGCTTACGAACGGGTCTCTCGACTACAGGAAGCCGCTTGACTTTACCGACCTCTACGACATCGCCGGCGGAACGGAAAAGCTCAGGGCGCTCAGGGGCAGGTTCTACGACGTCAACGTAACGGTTGCGCCGGGGACCAGGACGTCGAGGATGCTGATATTCAGGCCCTTCTCGGAAGGCGCACAGGACGCCGAGCTCGCCATCAAGGAGATATACATCGGCACCGGGACCGAACGGATGGCCTTCCGCTTCGTCATGAAGGCCGTGGAGTAGGCGACCCGGCTCAGTCCACGAGCCTCTTCACCTTCCTGCGAGTCTTATCGACCACCTCTTTCGCGTCCCTGGCCGTCTCCTCGACCGCCTCTTTCGTATCGTTCACCGTCTCCCTTACCGCCTCGGTGGCCTCCCTGGCGGTCTTCTTAAGCTCGCGCTCGTACCTCTCCAGCTTCCTGCCCGCCCTCTCCGTCCTGTTGCCGAGGTCCCTCATGTACCCGGCCCCCCCGAAGTATATGAACAGGACGAGAAAGACGATGCCGAGGATAATGCCGAGTATCAACTTCTTCATTGCGCCTCCGTTGCGACCTTCGCCCCCGGCGACCGGTCCGTTCGCTTCAACCCTTTATGCCCGCCTTTATCTCGAGCGCCTTTTTATAGACATCCCTGCCCGGCAGTCCGAACTCGCGCGCGACGGCCTTTGCCGCATCCTTGACGGAGAAGCCCGACCTCAAAAGCCCGTCGAGCTCCCGCTCGACGGTGGCCCCGGCGGCCTCCTCCCTCTCGGTGCGCAGCACCATCGTCACCTCTCCCTTGAGCGTCCTCCCTGCCATCCCCTCCATCAGCTCGCTCACCCTGCCCCTGATGACCTCCTCGTGCATCTTCGTCATCTCGCGCGCTATGATGACCTCTATGTCGCCGAGCACCTCCTCGATGGCGGCGAGCGTGGTCGCAACCCTGCGGGCCGACTCGTAGACGACGTAGGTATGCGCGGTGCCCTTGAGCCCGAGCAGCGTGCTCTTCAACCGGGTCCTGTTCGAGGGCAGGAAGCCCTTGAAGGTGAACTCGTCGAGCGGAAGGCCCGAGACGCTCAACACCGAGACGAGGGCCGAGGGGCCCGGTATGGATACGACCGGGACCGAGGACTCCACCGCCAGCTTTACGAGCCTGTAGCCGGGGTCGGATATGCCGGGGGTGCCCGCGTCCGAGACGAGCGCCACGTCCATGCCGCCGAGTATCTTCCCGATTATCTGCGGCGCCTTCTCCCGCTCGTTGTGCTCGAAGTAGCTCGTAAGCGGCTTCTCTATGCCGTAGTGCGTAAGGAGCTTCCTCGTGTGCCGGGTGTCCTCGGCGGCTATCAGGGAGACCTCCTTCAACACCCTTATGGCGCGTATCGTCATGTCCTCCATGTTCCCTATCGGGGTCGCAACTACGTATAGCGTGCCTCCCATCACTTCTTCCTCTCGAAGACCATGGCGGAGAGGAAGGTAAAGAGCACGGCGAAGAGGCCGACGAACGCGACGTCCACCAGTAGCGGGAACTCGGCCGAAAGCCTGCCACCCGCCGGGAGCATGATGTGCTTGAAAGAGTCCACGCCGAAGCAGAGCGGGTTTATGTAGCTGGCGACCTTTATGTAGCCGGGAAGAGACCCGATGGGGTAGAGCGCTCCGCTTAAGAAGAACATGGGCAGGACTATGAAGTTCATTATGACGTTGAAGCCTTCGAGCGACTGGAGGAACGAGGCTATGAAGAGGCCGAAGGCGGTTATCGCCAGAGAGACGAGGAAGATGAGCAAGACCATCGCGAGGAAGTCCCAAGGGCCGATGCCGAGGCCGAGGATGGGGGCCACCAGGAGGAGCGCCACGCCCTGGAAGACAGAGAGCGCCGTGCCGCTCAGGAGCTTGCCGAAGACGATGGTGACGCGGGAGACCGGGGAGACGAGCATCTCGCGCAGGAAACCGAACTCCCTGTCCCAGACGACGGAGATGGTGGAGAATATGGAGGAAAAGAGTATCGTCATGCCCACGATGCCCGGCAGGATGAACTGGATGTAGTCGACGCCGGAGCTCGAGCCCACGAGCTTCGTAAAGCCCGAGCCGACGATAAAGAGCCAGATGAGCGGGCGCGCCATGGTGACGACGAGCCTGCCCCTCTGGCGGAAGAACCTCTTGAACTCCCTCAATACTATGACGTAGATGGCCTTATATGAAAGCATCTCTCAAAGACTTTTCCCGTTTTTCCCTGGCGCGGGGCTGTCCTCAGCCGTGCCTGGGGCCCCTGCGCATCACCGGGGCCTGGCCGTAGTCCCTTATCTCCCTGCCGGTAAGGTTTATGAAGACGTCCTCGAGGCTCGGCTTCTTGAGGTTCACCGCGAGTATGTCCGCGCTCATGCCGTCGAAGAGCCTGGGGATGAACCTCTCTCCACCCTCGACGAGGACCGCGAGCCCGGCCTCGGTCTTCTTGGCCTTGAGGCCGAAAAGCGCCTCTATCTCCGAACGCGCGCGTTCGTCGTCGGAGGTCCTTATGTATATGGTGTCCCCGCGTATGGAGCGTTTCAGCTCCGCGGGGCTCGCGCAGGCTATTATCCTGCCTCCGTCTATTATGGCGATGCGGTCGCAGGCCTCGGCCTCCTCCATGTAGTGCGTGGTCATGAAGACCGTGTTGCCCTCCGCCTTCTTAAGCTCCTTTATGAACTCCCAGACGTGGCTGCGGGTCTGCGGGTCGAGCCCGAGTGTCGGCTCGTCGAGGAAGAGCACCAGGGGCCTGTGCAGAAGCCCCCTGGCTATCTCCAGCCTCCTCTTCATGCCGCCGGAGAAGCGCTTTACGATGTCCCCGCCCCTGTCCGCAAGGCCCACGACGTCGAGTATCTCGCGTATCCTCTTCTCGGAGAGCCTCTTGTCGAGGTTGTACATGTAGCAGTGGAACTTGAGGTTCTCGTATGCCGTAAGCTCGTTGTCGAGCGTCATCTCCTGAAAGACGAGGCCGATGGAGGAGCGCACCTTCGCGGGCTGCGCGCGGCAGTCGAAGCCGTTTACGCGGGCCGTGCCCTCGTCGAAGTTCAAAAGGGTGCAGAGGATGTTTATGGTCGTGGTCTTTCCCGCGCCGTTGGGCCCGAGAAAGCCGAAGACCTCCCCTTCGGCCACGTCGAAGGAGACACCCCTTACGGCCTCTGTGCCGTTGTACCTCTTTACAAGGTCGCGGACCTCAATTATCGGCATACTTCCCATCCGTGGAATAAAGGCCGCAACGCCACGCCCGGCGCATCCGGCCCTCAAGAGATTTAAAAGAACAATCAGGGTATTATAACATAAAATAAAGGAGAAAAAACAACCGTTAAGGAAGTCCTGGCCTTCGTGGCGGGCCACACGCAGCGCGCTGCCCTGGGGACTAG
>JBHHYT010000053.1:0-16317 GCA_046757705.1 Thermodesulfobacteriota bacterium | reverse complement strand
GTTTTTTTGCGATTTGGCAAGTACTTTTTGAAATTTTTTTTGAGATTTTTTCTTCAGGGGGTGGATGCGGGCAGGGCGGAGGGCGGCGCGTGCAACGGCAGGACCCGGCGTCTTGGCCGCCACGGACGGCAGGCCCCCGAGGCTTCGAGGTGGCCTCAACAGGGGGAGATACCCGCTGTCTGCACGGCCGGGGCAAGCTCAGGGGACCGCCCCGGCCTCCGGCGCCGGCAAGCCGGGCCGGGCGTCATCCCGGGCCATCTTTGCCTTGAGGAACTCCCTCTCGAATATCCCCACCCTGTGCCTGCCGAGGTAGCAGTGCACGTACACCTTCTTTCCGCTGGAGGAGAGCGCCTGCCTTACCGCCTCTTTCACCATCCTGATATTCCCTTCGCCTTCCATGTCCATTACGGTCATGGGAAAAGCATAGTACTCCATGCCGTAGCCCTCGGCACGGGCCCTTCCCTTCGCCACTATCATGGATTCGACCCGGGAGTCGGGGTCCATGAGGCTTATGACCGTACGCACCCCCATCGCCTTGAGCCTGTACATTTCGTTCTCGGAGGGGTACGGGCCGACGAGGACGCCCGGAGCGATCTCCCTGACGGTGCCGCGCACGAAGCTCAGCGGCGGGATGTCCGGTTTGAATATATTGAATACGCCGTACGCGAAGAGGGCGGCGACGACGACCGTGATGATCCAGAATTTCTTCTCTGTAGACAAGGCTCCTCCTAGAACAGGTAATCCAGCCCGGCCCTGAACTCCTCGAACCTGAACCCGGTGGCGGACTCGAGGGCGGACCTGCTCCACTTGTACCCGGCGAACGCCGAGAGGTTGCGCGTCAGTCGGCCCGTCACCTTCGCCCGGAACGCAAAGGTGGACTCGGAGGCGGAATCGAAGGACTGCTGGCCGGCCGTGCCGGTGAACGAATACTCCACGGCGTCCCTGTAGAGGGCGCCGGAGAGGGTGAAATAGATATCATGCGAGATTATGTCGTGAGGGTTGAAGTAACCGCTCGCGGTCTTTTCCGAGAACTCCCTGTACTCCGGGATATATCCGGCTATGACGTCAGGGCCGCTGTGGAGCTTCCACGCGATATTGGCCCTCAGCCCCTTGCTGGTGTTGCCGTCGGAGTAGTCTCCGTAGGCGGCCCGCAGGCTCGCCGTCAGGTTCCTCCGGTTGTGTACGACCGCCACAGAGCTCCCGGAGAGCTTGACGTCGTTCTCGATGAGCGTCGGCGTGTCAACGAGCGGGGAGATGCTGTATGAGAATATGGCGTTGGTCCCCCTGTAAAAGCCCCAGTTCGCCGAGAGCCCCCCGGCGAGGTAGTCCGTGCCGCCGGCGTCAAAGCCGGTCGAGACGAAAGAGAGCCTCGGGGTGAGCGTTAGGTCTCTTGAGACCCGTATCGAGTCCCGGAAGGTCACGATGTCGGCGTGCGCCTTCTGCGAGAACCGGGAGGCCTCAAACCTCGAATAATCGACGCCTATGCGGAGAAGCGGGGATATGTTGAGGTAGCCGCTCGCCTTGTATCCGGTCAGCTCGTCCGAGTCCGAGTCCGAGGAAGCCGTCCACAGGATGCCGAGCTCGGGCCCCCTCTGCTCCCTGAGCCTTCTTTCGAGCCTCGCGGCCCCGGTGTTGCCCGGCTCGTCCCGGACAACGATAGCGGCCTCGTCGAGCGCCCCTTCAAGGTCGCCGTCCCACCACAGCACCCTCGAAAGCCCGAGCCGGGCCTGGCCGTTGCCGGGGTCCCCGGCCAGTACCTCCCTGTACAGCGCCGCGGCCTCCTTGCGGCCGCCCTCCCACGAATATACCCGGGCAAGACCGATCTTTGCCTCCGTGTTGCCGGGGTCCTCATCGAGCAGGGCCTTGAACTCGGCCTTTGACCTTTCGTACTCCCCGGCCCAGCCGTAGCTTCGCGCAAGCCCCAGCCGGGCCGCCCTGTTGAAAGGGTCCGCCTCGAGCACGCCGGAGAAGGTCTCGATGGAGCCCTGATAGTCCCCGCTCCAGCCGAGGACCGTGGCGAGCTCCACGCTTATCGCCTCCCTGTCCTTTGGAGGGGCGTCCCCGAGCGCCAGCCGGTAGAGCCTGATGGCCTCGGCGTAGCGGCCGTCCGACTTCGCGAGCCGCGCCTTTTCGAGTGGCCCCGGGAGGCCGGAAGCCCCTCCGGTGAGGGCTGCCACAGAGCCATCAGCGGCGTCCTGGCCCTGCCCCCCGGCGCGCGCGTCCGGCGCAAGGCACGCGGCCGACAGAAAGAGCGCGGCCGACAGAAAAAACGTAATCATTCTCATCCTCGGCATCCCCTCACCTCAGGTCTTGTTCAATGGTTTGTAATCGAAGCCGTGTTTTTTTATGTGCTCCCATCTCTTCTTGCCCGGGAGTATGAAGCTTATTATGGCCCTGGTCCTCCAGTAGGCCACGACCTGCCTGTAGCCGAAGTTCTCGAGGACGCCGTAGAAGAGCAGTACGAGGAGGTCCCGGAGCCTCGGATACCTCCTGTATGTTATCTCCTCGAGCAGTATGGCGACCGTTGAGAAAAAGACCCCGATAGCGACCGCCATGACAAGGAAGAGCATGAAAAACCGCACGTCTATAATCCCCGCCATGAAAGATAACACGACGACCGCGTACCCGGCGGTCTCTATGAACGGGCCGAAGAACTCGATCAGGAGCTGGTATGGCATGGCGAAGAGCCCTATCCTGCCGTAGCGCGGGTTGAAGACCATCGCCATGTGAAGGGCTATCGACTCGCCGAGCCCGGCGTGCCACCTCTTCCTCTGTTTCGAGAGCGCCGCGAAGGTCTTCGGCGCCTCGGTCCAGCATATCGGGTCCGGGACGAAGTTGATGCGGTACTTCTGCTTCGTCCTCATGAAGTACCTGTGGAGCCTTACCACGAGCTCCATGTCCTCGGTGACCGTGTCGGTGCTGTAGCCGCCAACGGCGATGACGCTCTTCTTGTGGAACATCGAGAAGGTCCCGGAGATGATGAGCAGCGAGTTGAGGGCGCTCAGCCCCGCCCTGCCGAAGAGGAAGCTCCTTATGTACTCCACCACCTGCAGCCTTGAGAGGCTGTCCTCTGGCAGCCTGACCTCGGCGATCTTTCCGTCCCTCACGACCGACCCGTTGACTATCCTCACTATCCCGCCGGTAGCCTTCACGACCTCGGGCTCCTCTATTATAGGCCACATGAGCCTCATCAGGGAGTCCTTTTCGAGGATGGAGTCGGCGTCGACAGAGCAGAAGTAAGGGGCGCGGGAGGCGTTTATCCCGGTGTTGAGCGAGTCGGCCTTGCCGGAGTGCTCCTTGTCTATGACGACGAGGTTTGGGACCCGCCGGCTGGCATAGAACCCGCGGACCCCGGCCGTGCGCAGTATCGGGCGGTAGACGCTCTTTATCCTCCGGAGACCGAAGCTCTCGACGAGCCTTCTAAAAGTAGCGTCGGTGGAGCCGTCGTTTATGACCACTATCTCGTAGTCCGGATAATTCAGCTGGCATAGCGACTTTACGCTCTCGACTATGTTGGACTCCTCGTTGTAGGCGGAGAGCAGGACGCTTATGGGCTGGACCATCGAGGGGTGTATGGACTCGTGGTACCGGGAGTAGCCGCGCCTCATGAGGTGCCTCAGTATCAGCCACACGGCGGCTACGAGCAATACCGCGTAAATGGCATTGGCCACGGCGTAGTAGGCGAGCACCAGCTCGTTAAAGAGGAGTATGGCGGAGTCGATATATACCTTCAATTTAACACCTGCCGTAGATGATGGGAGACAGCGCGTCCATAACAGACCATCTTACCCGCCTCCGGTCCGCACCCCGGGGCGGGCCTTCCTATAAATATCATGTCAGACGCCGCTCTCTCACGAGCTTCTCTACGGCGTCGATGACCTCTTCCCTCTGCGCGTCGTCGAGCTCCTCGGCGGCAAATTGCGCGAGGGCGTCGCCAAACTTCTCTCTCCCTGCCCTTGAGAGAAGGAGAAGCATCTCAAAGAAGACATCCAGGCTGATATTTCTGTAGGTTTTACAAAGGCTTTGAGCCCGTTTGAGTATACCTGTAATATCGTCCGATACCGTCATTTCTTTAGTGAGAACGGCCGTGGCGAGCGCGCCGAGCAGCCCGGCCTTGGCGATCTCGGCGGAGGCCTGCTCCTTTGAGTATCTGTCGTGGCTGTTCAAGTATACATCGAGCAGCTCCACAAAGGCGCTCCCGCCGAACCTGCCCAGGGCCTCTGCGGCGGCCTTTCTTACCTGCCACTTGATGTCGTAGAGCCTCTTTTCGATATACTCAACGGCAACAGGGTCCCTTATCAGCCCCAAGGCCCTCGTGACATGCAGGCGCACCACCCAGTGCGGGTCTTCCATGTGCTCTATCAGCGGCAGGGCCGAAGAGGGGTCCTTGAGCTTGCCGAGCCCCTTGGCGGCCTTGGCCCTGACATCGCGTTCCGTGTCGTTGAGCGCCACGGTGAGGGCCCGGACGGAATCCGGCGATGGCAGCTCTCCGAGCATGTCCACCACCGCCGCCCTTATCTTCCATGAAGGGTTCCCGAGCTCGCGCAAGAGGTGCGGGACCGCGGGGCTGCCGAAGGCGATGAGCGAGGACTTGATTATCCTTATCGATACCTCCTCGCGGTTCTCTATGGCCTTGACGAGCCTCTCCATTATATACGGGATCGCCTTTGCGTCGCGGATAGCGCCCAGTGAATATACCGCCATGTTGCAGACATCCCTGTATTCGGAATTGAGCTCCTTTACCAGATGGGGCGCGACCCTGCGGCACCCTATCCTGCCGAGCTTCTCCGCGGCTCCGGCCCGCTCCCATTTGTTGCCATGCCTGAGGCTGCTGATGTAGTGGTGCGCGTACCCGAGCCGCTCGAAGAGGCTCAAGACCGCCTCCTTGCTCGCCGCGGGGTCGTCAAGGGCCTTGAAGAGGAGGTCTTCTATGGCAATCCACTCCAGCGAGTTCGCGGCCTTCCTCAGCCCCTCTATATCCCCGCCCCCTGCGACAAGCGCGTCCACAAGAGGGGCGAATTTCGCGCGCTCGGCGTCAAGGAGTCCGTACCTCCTCTTCCTCCACGACCTTCTCAGAAGGGCATAGAGAAAGACAAGGAAGATAAGGCCCAGTATGGAGCCTATGATAAGGATCAGTGTCGGGCGAATCACGTCGGCTTCCTATTGCGGCGCACCATGAAAAGGCGCCGCCGTTTAAGTATTTGCGGCCGTATCCGGACGGCTTCCGGCGGCCCCCAAGCCCTTTTATATCGGCGGATTCTGCGCATTTCTTCAATGGAAACATTGAAAAGCTCGGCAGGAAAGGATGCGGACTCACCGGGTTTTTTCCCACCTTTGTAAGCCGCCTTACATCATTTCACCTCTTTTTCTGCTATAGTCCAAACATATCCGCTTGCAGCGGTCTTTTTGCTGTGCGCCTCTGGCTGGCATGCCGTATCGATTGCCGGCGGTTCTTTGTTGAGGCTGGTGCATTATCAAGGATGGTCCGCAACCTGCAACGCCAAATGGAGCCGGTTTGCTTTTTTTTACGACAATCGGAAGATGGACCCTATTCCTGTTGAAGGAGCTGGGCAGGATGAGCATCTTCCTTGCCGCCTCGCTCGGGCTCACCTTCCGGAAGCCTTTCAGACTCAGGCTCATCATCAAAGAGATACACTTCATCGGGGTCAAATCCCTGCTCGTAATACTCCTGACCGCGGCCTTTTCCGGCATGGTCCTGGGGCTCCAGGGGTACCACACCTTGAAACAGTTCGGCTCCGAGGCCATGCTCGGCTCGGGCGTGGCGCTTGCCCTGATCCGCGAGCTCGGCCCGGTATTGGGCGCCCTCATGGTCACGGCCAGGGCGGGCTCAGCCATGGCCGCGGAGCTCGGCATCATGCGCATAAGCGAACAGATCGACGCGCTCGACGTGTTGACCATCAACTCGATGAAGTTCCTGATACAGCCCAAGATACTCGCCGCCATCATCGCGCTCCCGCTTCTCGCGGGCATCTTCGACCTGGTCGGAATCTGGGGCGGCTATATCGTAGGGGTGAAACTGCTGGGTGTCAACAAAGGGAGCTTCTTCCACAACATGTACTCCAGCGTAGTCTGGAAAGACGTCTACACCGGGTTCATCAAGTCCCTCGTCTTCGGCGCGGTGCTCTCATGGATATGCTGCTACAAGGGGTATACATGCGGCCACGGCGCAAAGGGGGTGGGCAGGGCCACGACCGAGGCCGTCGTCATCTCTTCGGTGGCCATACTGATAGCGGACTACTTCCTTACATCCATACTGCTTTAAAAGAACAGGAAGTCAATGATAAAAATTGTGGACCTGAAGAAATCCTTTAACGGCTCTACCGTGCTCAGAGGGGTGAACCTCGAGATACCCGATGAGAAGGTGACCGCCATAATCGGGCGCAGCGGAGAAGGCAAGAGCGTACTCCTGAAGCACCTGGTGGGCCTCATCAAACCCGACAGCGGTCAGATACTCGTCGACGGCGTCGATATCACCCGGCTCCGGGGCAGGAGGCTCGACGAGGTCAAGAAAAAGTTCGGGATGGTCTTCCAGGGGGCCGCACTCTTCGATTCCCTCACCGTGCTTGAGAATATCACCTTCCCTTTGAGAGAGCTGACGGACAAGGACGAAGGCGAGATAAACGGGATAGCGGAGGAGCTTCTCAAGGAGGCCGGGCTCTCCGGCAAGGAGGACAAATACCCGGACGAGATAAGCGGGGGCATGAAAAAGAGGGTCGCCCTCGTAAGGACGCTCGCCCTGAGGCCCGAGTATATCTTCTACGATGAGCCGACGACCGGGCTCGACCCGATAATAGAGAACGCGATACATGAGCTTATGATGAGGTGCGCCAAAAAGATACCCTGCACCGACGTGCTCATAAGCCACAACATAGGCGAGGTGCTGCAGATGGCCGACAAGATCGCCATGCTCCACGAAGGGGTGATAATAGAAGCCGGTACGCCGGAAGAGATAAAGAACTCGGACAACCCCTATGTACGCCAGTTCCTCACCGGCGACACGGTTGGCCCCATACAGCTCTATTAAAACATGGCATGGCCGCAGGGCCTGTCATTCCTGGAGAGAGGGATGAAGAAATATTCAACGGAACTTATGGTCGGGATATTCGTGGTATTCGGCATCATCGCGCTCGCATATCTTTCGGTAAAGCTCGGGAATGTCCACCTGTTCGGTCAGGAGGGCTATATCGTATACGCCGAATTCTCCTCTTCGGAGGGGCTCAACGAGGGCTCACCCGTCGAGATCGCCGGGGTGGAGGCGGGCACGGTCGAGGAGATAAGGCTCGACAACTACTCATCGATAGTAAAGATGCTGATATGGCCCGGGGTAAAGCTCCCGGACGATACCATAGCCTCGATAAGGTCGACAGGCCTTATCGGAGAAAAGCACATAAAACTCAACCCGGGCGGCTCCGACGAGACACTCCGGAACGGGGACATCATAACAGATACCGAGCCGTCCATCAGCATAGAGGAGCTTATAAGCAAATACGTCTTCTCCCAGCAGGGAGGGGGTGAATAGGCCCCCTGGTCGGCCCCTTTTTTTCAAGGTCCATGCGCCGAAGGCCCCCGCTGACAGACCGGTCTTCCGTCTCCTTGCCTGAACAACACGGGGACCGGTTATCCAGAGGTTCATTGCAGATGATCAGATATTCCATGCACGCTTTTTTGATACTCGCCGTCATTGTCCTGCTGCAGGCCTGCGCGCACACAGGGCCATCACCCGTCACGCAGGACGGGCAGGCGGTTGACGGGCAGGCCGACGATGAAGCCGCGTTTCCCGATGGTGATGAGACGATAACGGTCTATGACCCGCTCGAGCCTTTCAACCGCGCCATGTTCTACTTCAACGACAAGCTCTACTTCTACGCACTCAAGCCGGCGGCGCAAGGTTACTCCTATGTCGTCCCCGAACCGGCCCGCGTCGGCGTAAGGAGGTTCTTCTCCAACATCACGACGCCTGTCCGTTTCGTGAACGCCCTCCTGCAATTCAAGGTGCATGCGGCAGGGACCGAGCTCGCCCGGTTCCTTATAAACTCGTGGGTGGGTGTGGCGGGGTTAATGGACCCGGCCCGCGACCGGTGGCAGATATACAAACAGGACGAGGACCTCGGCCAGACGCTGGGGGTCTTCGGGGCCGGCCCCGGTATCTACATAACATGGCCGTTCCTGGGGCCTTCGAACATAAGGGACACCGTAGGCTTCGCCGGCGACCTCTTTCTCGACCCGGTCAACTACCTTGACCTGACATACCTTGAGATAACGGGGATACACGCCTACGACAGGGTAAACGAGACGTCCCTCGACATAGGCATATACGAGGAGATAAAGAGGACCTCGCTCGACCCGTACACGTTCGTAAGGAACGCCTATGAACAGCACCGCAGGAGCAAGATAGGGGAATAAAAGAATGAGGTGCCTGCCGATGATGAAAAAATACAATATGGTCCTGCCGTTGCTCCTTCTCGCGCTCTTTCTTCTCCCCCGCGCCGCGAGGGCGGGGGAGGCCACGGAGGTCCTGAGGGCCGACATAGACAGGACGCTTTCGGTAATGCGGGACCCGGCGCTGCAGGGCCCGGAGAAAGAAGAAGAGCGCAACGAGAAGATAATGGCTATAGTGGAGCAGATGTTCGACTTCGAGGAGGTCTCCAGGAGGTCGCTCGGGAGGTACTGGCGCGCCAGGAGCAAGGCCGAGAGAGATGCGTTCGTCAGGTTGTTCACCAGGCTGCTCGCGGGTTCGTACCTGAACAGGGCATACGAGCACAGGAACGCCAAGGTGCTTTACACCGGCGAGGTCTCAAGGGGCAGGAAGGTCGAGGTAAGGACAAAGGTCCTGACTGCCAAGGGCACCGAGGTCCCTATCAACTACAGGCTCATGAAAAAGAACGGGAGATGGAGGGCCTACGACATGGTCATCGAGGGGGTGAGCCTGATGAGCACCTACCGGACACAGTTCAACCAGAAGATACAGAGGTCATCATATGAGGCGCTTGTAGAGGACCTCGAACAAAAGGTCGGCAAAAAGTGACGGCGTCTTGGTTGGACCGCAAAACTTCCTCGCATACATCGACGACCCAACAACCCGCTGAAGTATAAGGCCTTATCCGAATAATGACCGGCGGGCTCTGGTTCGTTCGCGGGGGCGGCGCGCTCCGCGCTCAGGGGGCCACACCCTCGAGGCCCCGGAGATCGGGCGCGTACCGCCTGCAGAGCAACCTTCCTATCAGGCCCGTCCATCCGGTCTGATGGGAAGCGCTAAGGCCTCTGCCAGTCTCCGCGTGGAAGTATTCATTGAACAGGGAGAGGTCCTTCCAGTACCTGTCCCTCTGGAATGGGCTGTCCTCGTGAAAGGCCGGCCTGAGCCCCCTTTCATCCCGGCGGAAGATGTTAGGGCGAACATCGCCATCCAGCCGGTGGAATCCGCCTGCTTCAGGGCGTATCCCTCTAGCAGCGGCCGCGAGCGGTTGTAGACCGAGATGTTGTCGAGCCCCATGAAACCGCCTTCAAAGACATTGAGGCCGTCGCTGTCCTCCCAGTATATTCTCCCGTATCTCGAGCTTGCGTACCATGACCGGTCCTCTTGGGCCCTGCCTTCGAGCATCCGCCCCATCATTGCATCTTCCGCCGTCCGCCCTTGAGCCTCTTGTATAGAAACGGCAGCATGGAGACGCCCGCCACGAGAACTACCCCTATGACGAACTCCTTTGAGACCCTGCCCTTGAAGATGTCGAGTATGGAGCTTGAAAAGATCACATACGCCGCGGCCCCCGGCGCCATGAATATGAAAGAGGCTATCACGTAATGGCTGAAGCGCACGTTTGTGAGCCCGAAGGCGTAGTTAAGGAAGTTGAACGGGAACAACGGGATAAGCCTGGTGAAAGCCACTATCTTCCAACCCTGTTTCCGGGCCTTCTCGTCAAGCTCCTCGAGCCTCCCCCCCTTGACGAAACCCTCCACCCAGCCCCTGCCCATGTACCTTGCTATCAGGAACGCGACGGAAGCGCCGACCGTTGCGCCGACCAGGACGTATACGGTGCCCCACAGGGGGCCGAAGAGTATGCCGCCTATGACGGTAAGCGGGAGCCCCGGCATCATGAAGCTCGGCGCGATGCTGTAGATAAGCATATACACGAGAGGGCCCCAGACGCCGAACCCGTCTATCCAGCCCTTGAGCCTCTCCTGGTCGAGATACTCCCCGAGCCCGTACCATCTGGCCAGCAGAAAGGCCGAGACGATGAAGGCGATAAGGGCTATGAACTTCAATGTCTTGCGGTTCATCGGACTCCTTCGGGCCGTCAAAGGGCCCCGGCGAGGCAGCCACCTCGATACCCCCCGGGGGCGGCCATGTACCGCAGACCGCCCCGTACCGCCGCATTCCGCCCCTTCAGCGCCGGGACGGCCCCGTCCCATCTCCGGGACGCCTTGCGTCTAACAACATTTGCCTGTCGCGCAGGGGACCTGCTCCTCAAGGGCGCCCGCGCGGTCTGTCACCGTAAAGTGGCCGCTGTAAGGAGGCCTTCCGAGCTTCTCGGCGGTATCGGTGCATACCTCTACCGGGACACCCGCCGGGTATTCGTGCCCGTCGTCGTCACAGACCGATTTGAAGGGCCCGTTATATACGGCGAAGTGTCCCGCGTATGCGCACTCCGCCCCTTTATTGAACTTATAGCCCTTCAAGGTCACCGAATAGAACCTTATCCCCTCGAGCTCCCTGTAAAGGCTTCTCGAGACGACATGGAGCCCGTAAAACCCCGCCGCTGCGGCGGCCTTCATGAACTCATTCTCCTTCAAGGCGCCCGAGAGGCATTCGCCCCAGAGTTTTCTGTCCGCCCTTATGTGGCCGGGTACGTCCTTGTCCGACACTATGTCGGATATGCAGAACCGCCCGTTGTGCCGCAGCACCCGGTAGATCTCCTCCATGACACGACCCTTGTCGTTGGAGAGGTTTATGACGCAGTTCGAGGTGACGACGTCGGCGGCCTCTTTACCGAGGGGTATCTCCTCGAGGTACCCCTTCTTGAAATCGACTATGTCGTAGCCGAGGTTGCGGGCTACCTTGGGGGCGGCCCCTTGAGCCTTGAGCAGCATCTCATCGGTCATGTCCACCCCGTAGACCTTCCCCTTTGTCCCCACCATCTTCGCGGCTATGAAGCAGTCTATGCCTCCGCCCGAGCCGAGGTCGACCACGGTCTCGCCTTCCTCTATATCGGCCATGGTAACGGGGCTCCCGCACCCGTAGGATATCTCCAGCACCTCCCCGGGTATGTGGGATACATCCGCCTCACAGTAGCTTTCAGCGCAGCAGAGCGACTCATCGGGCTTGACGGCGGCCGATGAGTAGAACTCGCTTACGGAATCCCTTATCCCTTTTTCCATTCTCGCTTCTCCTCTCTAAACGATGTGATTTAATGCCACATATGCTATGGCGGAGATGATACCCGCCGCAGGCAGCGTTACGAACCAGGCGAGCAGCATCCCGGATACTATATTCCTGTTGAACGAGCCGTCCCCCCGTTTGAGCCCCACCCCTATGATAGAGCCTCCGGAGACATGCGTTGTCGACACGGGCATCCCCAATCTGGAGGCGAATACCACCAGGAAGGCCGTCGACAGGTTCGCTATGACGCTGTCGTGCCTGTCCATGGCGGTGATCTTCTTTGAGAGTGTCTCCGTCACCCTTCTGCCCATGAGATAGCTCCCGAGCCCCATGGAAAGGGCCACCAGAAGGAAGACGTACTTCAGGTCGCCCCCCGTAAACGCGGCCGAGGCGAAGAGGACCGCCACTATCTTGGGGGTGTCGTTCAGGGCCCTCGCAAAGGAGATAAGCGCGCTCGATACCCAGTGGGCGATGTCGTTGACGTCCATCCTCACGGAGGCGGCAAGGTCCTGCTCGCACCCCTTTACGGTGCCGGCCACAGCAGAGAGTGTCGCATCCCCCCGGCTCGCCGCCAGCTGCCCTTCGCCCGCGGCCACGCAGCAATCGCTCGTCTTTGTCTCGAAGCACAGACAGTACCTTGAGAACCTCGAAAGCAGGCCATAGCCCGCCCTGTAGAATACCGAGGTGATCAACAGCGCCGCAAAGGGGCTCAAGAGCAGGGGTATCACTATCTTGTACCCCAGAGACTGCCATAGTATCATGGAAGGGCCGAACGAGAGAAGCACCGGCCCCAGGACCGCCCCTACGACCGAATGGGTCGTGGAGACGGGCATCCCGGTCCTGGTGGAAAGCAGCACCCAGACGGAGACCCCCACGGCTACGGCCATCGAAAAATTCACGCCGAGGTTCATGCCGTCGGCGACTATCCCCTTGCTGAAGACCTTCAAGAGCCCCGAGGCGATGAAGACCGCCGTAAGCCCCCCGGCGACCGTCCATACCGTGCCCCAGGCAAGCGCGCCCCTGTAGCCGCACAGGCCGCTGCCGTGAAGGGTCGCCACACCCTTGGAGACGTCGTTGGCGCCGTTATAAAGGGCCATGCACGAGACGAGGACCAAGAGAAAAATAACCATATGATCGACTCCATGGATTCTGGGTTATGCCTTAGCTCAAGGCCCTCTGAAAGAATGCGAAGGCTGAAGACAGGGCAATCGCTTAAACCTCCAACGGCCTTTGCGCCTCGACAGCGGCCGTTCTTTGCCTCTCACCTCTTGACCCCGTATATCGACGTTTCCGGATGGAACGAGTACCATACGAACCAATACGAGACGGTCCCCGGCAGCCTTCTCCCCTTTTCAGTGGCGTAGGCCTCCTCCGATCCCCCGTCGAAGTGTACCGTTATGTCATGGCCCGATACGGCGTCGTCAAAGGGGGCGTCTATCTTCCTCAAGACGCTGAACGGATACGCCCTCACTGCGCCCTCTATCTCCAGGCCCAGGACGAGCTCCTTTTCCGGCAGCGCCGGGGAGGTCTTCCCCCTGAAACCTAAAAAGGCCAGGGGACTTCTGTAGTAGCCTTCGTACGGGTCTACGCCATAGTCCCTCGCGTACCCGGTATCTGTCGAGAGGACGAGGGTGTCCGGATGGAGCCTCTTCCACCTCTTCCATGTGGTAAGGACCGACGGCAGGGGCGCAAGCCGCGCGCCGGTCATGGGGCCCGCCACGGCCTCCCTCCTGATCTGCGACCACAGGGTTTCGGTCTCCCTGTCGTAGAGGAGCACGTTGGACTTATAGAGCAGCCCCGAGATGCCGAAGGTGTACGTCCTGCCATCCATCTCCCGGCCAAAGACCTGGCCGGCAAAGGAGAGCGGTCACCATGTGACGAGTATGGCCGAGCCCTTGAGCCTGTCGTTTACGGCCTCGTGCCAGTTGAGTATCTTCACGGGATACGCCTTGGCGACCCCATTGAGCTCAACGCCTATGACCCGGTCGCTGCCCCTGAGAAAGCCCGCCTTTGCGGCGGAGACGAACTTCGGCTCCGAGATGGAAGGGATGCCATCCTTCCCGGGCCCCCCCGACCGTATATCCTCGACCGGGATGGAATGCTTCGAGAAGTCAAAGCCCAGGGTAAAGACCGCCAGCAGGACAAGGAGGAAAGCAGAGAGTTTTTTCATAGAAGACCCCTTTAAAGAGACCGTCCGCAGAGCGGAGCCGGCCTGCAGGATACGTCGCGCAGGGCTTTGACGCGAGGGCCCGCCCCATCCAGCCCTTCAACGCCGGGATCAAGAGAAGTTTATCAGGGGTTCAGGCCTTTGCCCTCTTTGCCTTCGCTCCGGAGGAAGGCTTTTGCCGCGGGTTCGCCCTCGTAGCCTTCTTCTTTTCGGGCTTTGCGCCCAGCGCGTTCCGGGCGAGTATTATCCTCTCCGCCTCGAACCAGTCCTCTTTTTCTCTGCCGCCTGCCCTTCCGCCCTTCTCATAAAGCTCGTAAGCCAACTTCTCTATCTCGTCATGCAAGCTCATCTCCCACCTCCCTTCAAGGCTATCTGTTGGAAACCGGGTTTTCTAATGATGAGACGGCCAGCCATCCCCGCGCGTAAAAGGCGAAAGACCGGGGCGCCACGCATACCCCCCTGATACCGGCCGGCCTGAATTTTACTTTATGGAAGAACTATAGCAGAAAATGCCGTGGGAGGTTGTAAGGCAGCTTACAAACCAAGAAAAAAATAAGGAGACTCTCTGAACCACGTAGGCTCGATTATCTCCGGTCTATGGTGCTTGCACACCGGAACCCTATCAGTATGTGCCTGCTGCCCTTCGGGCGGCTGTGCCTCGCGGCCGCCCTGCAGATACCCGGCATGTCGTCCCATGAACATGACTTGAGGATATGACGGCCCTGACCCTTTCCGGCGACGGTACCGGTCCACTCGAAGATATTGCCCGCCATGTCATATACCCCGTAGGGGCTCCGGCCTGAATCGTACCTGTAGACCGGGGAGGTCCCGTTCGGGCCCGAACGCCCGATGTTGGCGCGGGTATCGTCCCAGGTATCCCCCCATGGGAAGTAACGGCCGTCGTCCCCGCGGGCGGCCTTCTCCCACTCGTCTTCATAGGGCAGGCGGAAGGTCCGCTCCGGGTAGAAGCCGCCTCGCCAACGGCAATAATCCATCGCGTCATCGACGCTGACCAGCACGACCGGGTCGTCCAGCCTCCCTGCGGGAGGCGCCATCCCCTCTGC
This sequence comes from Thermodesulfobacteriota bacterium, assembly GCA_046757705.1. Taxonomy (GTDB): domain Bacteria; phylum Desulfobacterota; class GWC2-55-46; order GWC2-55-46; family GWC2-55-46; genus JBHHYT01. The sequence goes on along the minus strand of JBHHYT010000053.1, from coordinate 1,691 downwards.
CAGCTTACGCCAGAGATAGGGCGCCACTTCCGTGTAAGGGTGCACCAGAAACCCCTGCCTCCGGTAGTCCCTCTCACTGATAAAAGGAGGGGCGTGGCCGGTCTCCCTGACAAACACATAGTATTGAGCCTGGGTCACAGGGTACATGTCGATATAAAAATCGTCCACAAAGACCCGCCTTTGCGCCTCCGCATCAAACCACCGCCACCTTCTCGCGCCTTCGCCCCCGATAGCGTACCCGTATGCCTTCTCCTTCGCGTCGCTCCCCAGGGCCGCCGCCCCCCCGGGGACCAAGACCTGTTCGATATCAGAAGGGGCGACAGGGATACGCGCCCTGCCCTCCGGAGCGTACCCGGCGTGCCCCTTGCCCGGCCCCCCGCCCGTTCCCCCGGCGTAACAGGCCACGGGTATCGAGACAAGGCCGAAGAGAAGGAGGGCCAAAAGCGCGCCAAAGGTGCTCAGTGCTTCAGGGTCTTTCACTATAGCTCCCTCCACGATAAAGGGCACAGGGGCCGGGGTTGACGGCAAGGTCCAGTCCATGTAAACGGCCGCCCCGAACCCGGCGAGCCAGGGCCTTGGGGCCCTCTCCGCAGGCGGAAGACCGATGCAAGACCCCCCCTTACCGCCTTTTAGAAGTCCAGTTCGACCTGCAGGGAGTCCAGGAACTTGTTGAAGGAGGTAAAGACCTCCATAACGCCGAGGGCCTCGACGATCTCCGCCCTGGTAGCGCCCGAGGCCCGGAGGGCCTCGAACTCGGCGTCCGTAATCCTCAGGGGGGCCTTGTTGGCCTTCCTTGCAAAATCAAGGAGGGCCTTCTCCTTCACGCTGAAGTCCGTTCTGTCAATATCCTCCTCTATGGCCTTCAACTCCCTGTCGTCGACCCCGATGGACTTGAGCGCGGCGGTGTGCGCCGATACGCAGTAGGTACAGCCGTTGTCCCTGGAGACTGCCACGGCTATCGTCTCCTTGAGCTTGCGGCTGAGCCCCCCCTGCATCATGACCGCCTTTACCTTGTGCCAGTTGGCCTCGAGGACCGGAGGATGGTGGGCGTAAGCCTTGAAGAGGTTCGGCACCATACCGAATGCCGCCTCTATCTCCTTTAATATTGCCGCAGCATCGCCGCCCGCCGTTTCAGGGCCTAAGAGTCCAATCCTTGACATCTTCCCTCTCCTTCTTTTCTATGGATGTTGAATTGATACGGGTTCCGAAGAGGCCGTCGCCCATGCAGGCCGGGCCGCGTCCTTCCGCAACCAGCTAACGTGCCCGTCAAGGAGCTCCTTGATGCGGATCTCTCTTCTGAACAATAGATAGCTCGACCGGGACGTGGTACTGAACGCCTCTTCGAGCTCCGCCTTTTTCATGTACGGGTCGCGGCGCTCGATGGCGCTCTCGAAGAAACGGTTATAGAACTCGTCCGGGAAGACCCGGACCTCGAAGACAAGCGTCCCGGCCTCGACCGTGCGTTTGATGGCGTAGTCGAATTCGTGGCTCCCGGACGGAGGGATCCTTGTGTCGAAGAGTTCCCTTGAAAGGTCGAGCGACACCTTCCTCCCGATAGCCGCCTCTTTCATGGTGCCCTTCAGCACCCTTCCCCTTGCGTCGGTCAAAAAACCCTTGATGGCCACAAGGGGCGTGGCGTAGGTGGGGAAGTAATGTCCCGCGCCGGAGTTGGTGGTCCTGAGCGTCACGAT
>JBHHYT010000052.1:0-16642 GCA_046757705.1 Thermodesulfobacteriota bacterium | reverse complement strand
CGGGAGCATGATATCGAGGATTATAGCGTCGTACTCGTTGACCTCGGCGTAGTGCTGCCCCTCTATGCCGTCCTCGACGACGTCCACGGCGTAGCTTTCCTGTTCGAGGCCGCGCTTAATAAAGGCCGCGACTTTCTTCTCGTCCTCTATTACAAGAATCCTCATATTACCGCACTCCTGTTTTGCATCCACGGCCCGCGCGGCGTATAACCACGGCGCAGGCCCCTGGCGCGGCCCCCGGGCCGCACGCCCCGGCGGCCCCTCCATGGCCCGCCGGAAGGCCGCACCTGTCGCGGCCTTTGAACATTATATTTGTCTTTGGCGTAAAAATAAATGAAAAAATTCCTTCTTCTATTCCTCAGCAAGCTTGCGGAGCGCGGGCGGCAGGTCCTTGGCCGATACGTTGCCGAGCGCCACGAGCGTGAGCTTCTTCGGGTCGAAGAGCCTGGCGGCCTCGGCCTTTATGCCATCCTCCGTCACCCTGTCTATGCCCCTTACTATCTGCTTTACCGGCACGCTGTGGCCGAAGTACATCTCGTCGCGCGCGAGCTTGGACATCCTGTTGTCGCTGGTCTCAAGACCGAGCAGCATGCCGCCCTTCAACTGTTCCTTGGCGTTCGCGAGCTCCTGCCGGGTGACGCCCTTTCTCCTTATCCTGCCGAGCTCCTTTAGCATGAGAGTCAGGACCTCGCCGAAGCTCTCCTTCGAGGTGCCGGCGTAGGAGACGAAGGAGCCGGTGTCCCTGCACAGGTTGAGGTACGAGTAGACCGAGTACGCAAGCCCCCTCTTCTCCCTTATCTCCTGAAAGAGGCGCGAGCTCATGCCGCCGCCGAGTATGGTGTTGAGCAGGTAGACCTTGTACCGATCCGGGTTCGGCTGCTCCGGGGCGGGCACTCCGAGGCAGAGGTGTACCTGTTCGAGCTTCTTTTTATAGAGCTTCACCCCGGGGCGCGGCACGGGCGGCTCGAACGCCTCCTGCGGCGGCCGCGCCTTCACGAGCCCGAAGGTCTTGTTGAGCGCGCGCACGACCGTCCTGTGCTTGAGGCCGCCGGCGGCGGTTATGAGGACTCTGTTCGAGGCATAGTGCTCGCCGTAGTAAGCCCTTATGTCAGCGGCGGTGAGCTTCCCGACGCTTCTGCGCGTGCCGAGGATGGAGCGCCCGAGAGGGTGGCTCGGCCAGAAACTCTTGGCGAAGAGGTCGTGCACGAGGTCGTCCGGCGTGTCCTCCACCATCTTTATCTCCTGGAATATGACCATGCGCTCGCGGTCCATCTCGGTCTCGTCGAACAGGGAGTTCATGAAGATGTCCGAGAGCAGGTCGATGGCGAGCGGCAGGTCCTTGTTCAGCACCTTGGCGTAGAAGCAGGTGTACTCACGGGAGGTAAAGGCGTTCAGGGCGCCGCCCACGGACTCTATCTCGCGGGCTATGTCCAGCGACGTCCTCTTTACGGTGCCCTTGAAGAGCAGGTGCTCTATGAAGTGCGATATCCCCGATACCTCGGAAACCTCGTTGCGTGAACCGGTGTTGACCCACACGCCGATGGAGGAGGACTCGACGTCGGGCATCTCTTCGGTGATGACGTTTATGCCGCTCTTCAGGGCGGTCTTCTGTATAAGAGACATTCCGTATAGGGTTCCGTTCTTGAGATGCGTTAAGGAGACACGCCGGGGCGATGGACCCCGCCATCCGCACCGGCGGGAAAGGTCCCACGGCGACGGCGCCTCCGGGCCCAAACAAAAAATGCACCCGCCTTTTCGCAACTACACGGGCGTAAAGCGGATGCTTTTCTGAACAGAAGGCATTGAAGATACCCCGGGGGTTTCAACCCCGGGGCCGGTGTCCATGCTGCCTTATGCGTCCGCGCTCTGGCCGAGGGCCTCCTTGCGCGAGAGCCTTATCTTTCCTGACCTGTCTATCTCGATGACCTTGACGAGCACCTCATCGCCCTCCTTGAGGACATCGGTCACGTTCCTGACCCTCTCCTCGGCAAGCTGCGAGATGTGGACGAGGCCTTCTGTGCCGGGGAATATCTCGACGAAGGCGCCGAAGTCCATAATCTTCTTGACCTTGCCCTTGTATATCCTGCCTATCTCGGCCTCGGCGGTAAGCGCGCGCACCATGTCTATTGCCTTCTGCGCGGCCTCGCCGTCGGTGGAGGCGATGTTCACCTTGCCGGAGTCGTCTATGTCTATCTTGCACCCGGTCTCAAGGACTATGCCCTTGATGTTCTTCCCTCCGGGGCCGATGACGTCCTTGATCCTCTCCTGCTTGACGAAGATGGTGGTTATGCGCGGCGCGTACTCCGAGAGCTCGCCCCGGGGCGTGGTGATGGCCTCTTTCATCTTACCGAGGATGTGCAGACGGCCTTCCCTTGCCTGATAGAGCGCCTCCTTGAGTATCTCCGCCGTGACGCCGGGTATCTTTATGTCCATCTGAAGGGCCGTCACCCCATCGGCGTTTCCGGTCACCTTGAAGTCCATGTCGCCGAGGTGGTCCTCGTCACCGAGTATATCCGAGAGGACGACCGTCTGGTCGCCTTCCTTGACGAGGCCCATGGCGATGCCGGCGACGTGGCCGGTGGTCGGCACGCCCGCGTCCATAAGGGAGAGCGAAGCGCCGCAGACGGAGGCCATGGAAGAGGAGCCGTTGGACTCGAGTATGTCGGATACGACCCTTATGGTGTAGGGGAAGTCTTCCTTGGGGAGCACCTTTGAGACGGCCCTTTCGGCGAGCGCGCCGTGGCCTATCTCGCGGCGTCCGGGGCTGCGGAGGAACTTTACCTCGCCTACGCTGAACGGAGGGAAGTTGTAGTGGAGCATGAACTTCTTGTACTCCCACCCGGACAGAGCGTCTATCTTCTGCTCGTCCTCGGAGGTGCCGAGCGTGGTGACGACCATAGCCTGGGTCTCGCCCCTCGTAAAGAGCGCGCTGCCGTGCGTCCTCGGCAGAAGGCCTACCTCGCAGGTTATGTCCCTTATGTCCGTCGGGCCCCTGCCGTCCACCCTCTTCTTCTCGTTTACCACCATCTCTCTCATCATGCGGTACTTGAGGTCGCCGTAGATGGAGTCTATCTCTTTTTCCCTGCCCTCGTAGTCGGCGGCGAGCGCTTCGGTCACCTCGTTCTTGAGAGCGCGTATCGCGCCGTAGCGGTCCTGCTTGACAGGGGTCCTGAGCGCGGCGGCCAGCTTCTCGGAGGCAAGCTCCCTTACGCGGGAAACGAGCGTGTCATCTATCTCTTTCGGGACAAGCTCCATCTTCTGGACGCCTGCCTCGCTTATTATCTTCTTTTGCAGGTCGAGAACACCCTTCATGTTCTCCTCGGCGAACCTGAGCGCATCGAGCAGAAACTCCTCGGATACGAAACGGGAGCCGGCCTCGACCATTATTACAGAGCCGTCACCGCCTGCGACCAGCAGGTCGAGATCGCCTTCCTTCAGATCCTTTATCGAAGGGTTGCAGACGAGCTTGCCGTCGATGGTGCCTATGCGCGCGGCGGCTATCGGGCCGTTGAAAGGGATGTCCGAGATGCCGAGTGCGATGGAAGCGCCTATGGTGGCCGCTATCTCGGGCTCGTTCTCGAGGTCCACGGAAAGAACCGTGGCAATGACCTGTGTCTCATTGTGGTAGTCATCAGGGAAGAGCGGCCTCAGAGGCCTGTCTATCAACCTGGAGCCGAGCACCTCTTTCTCGCTCGGCCTTCCTTCACGCTTGAAAAAACCGCCGGGTATCTTTCCCGCCGCGTATGTCATCTCGGTATAGTTTACCGTCAAGGGCATGAAGTCTATGCCCACAGACGCTGTATCCGCCCGGCATGCCGTCACCAGCACTACGGTGTCTCCGTACCTTACCGTGCACGACCCGTGGGCCTGCTTGGCCATCTTGCCAATTTCTATCTTCAGCGCCCTGCCGGCGTACTCCGTCTCATATTGCCTAACCATTAAAGTTACTCTCTCCTATTTTGTTTGCATTCCTTGAATGCGGTGGCGCCCCTGAACCGTTCGGCCCCTGCGCCCGATTTAGTGTTTACGGGATATACAGCGGATGTCCCAAGGCTTGCCTGCGGCCGATGGTGCGGCCGGACCGTAAATCACGGTCGGCGATAAAAGGTCCCGGACGGCGCCTGCCGCCTGACTTGAACCATGCCTGGATTGTGCCCGGTCCCCCGTTGTCCGGTCCCCTGACACACACCGGCCTCTAACGTGCCCCGATTGCCCAAACTTGCCCCGCTTACGTCCCCGGCAACTTGCCCCGCTTACGTCCCCGGCAACTTGCCCCGCTTACGTCCCCGGCAACATGCCCCGCTTACGTCTCCGGCAACTTGCCCCGCTTACTTCTCCGGCAACGTGCCCCGCTTACTTCTCCGGCAACGTGCCCCGATTGCCTCGATTGCCCCGGCAACTTAGCCCGGGTGCCACCATAAAAAAACGACCCTGTTTCCAGGGCGATACCCTCTGATGAAAACGACCGTACAGGCCCCTGGAGCGGGTGAACGAAAGGGGACAGAAGGGCGGCCTGGGGAGAAACGTTCTCCCGAGGCTACCTCCTCAGCCCGAGTCTCTGGATGATCGCCTTGTAGCGGTCCACATCCTTTTTCTTGACGTACGAGAGGAGCCTTCTTCTGCGTCCGACCATCTTCAGCAGGCCTCTCCTTGAGTGGTGGTCTCCTTTGTGGGTCTTGAAGTGTGAACCCAGGGAGTTTATCCTCTCGCTGAGAAGGGCTATCTGCACCTCAGGAGACCCGGTGTCCCCGGTATGAGTCTCAAAGTTCTTTATTATCTCCTGCTTTTTCTCTGTTGCCAGCATCTGTTGTCCTACCTCCTTTCTCCGAAGCGATGTCGGGAGTTCTATTCATTAATTTAAAGAGCGGAGCGATACCGCCCGTTTGACTTAGACCTGTTGGCGCAAACCTGCCCCGCTGCGTTGAATATTACCATCTCCGTGGGCGCAAGGAAAGAGTTTTTTGCATGGGGGCAGGCCCCCTGGCAGGCCCCCTCTCCTTGCCTCGCCGGGCGGCCCGGCACGGGGGTCAGACCTTCAAGGGACACTCCTCTACACCTGCGCGCCTCAACGCCTCCTCGATAGGTATTATCCTCTCCGAGAGCGTATCGGCGGCGGCCTCCGGCGTTATCGCCTCGGAGGCGAGGAACTCACCGCACCCGAGCCTCCTGAGGCTTACCAGGTGCGCGCCGCAGCCGAGCGCCGTGCCGACGTCGTGGCAGATGGACCTGATGTAGGTGCCCTTCGAGCACTCGACCCTGAACTCGACCAACGGGAGCGTCACCGCCGTTATCTCGCAGGCGAATATCTCGACCTCCTTGGGCTCGCGCTCGACGACCATGCCCTTGCGGGCGAGCTTGTACAGGGGTACGCCGTTGAGCTTTTTTGAGGAGTACATCGGGGGGAGCTGCTTGATCCTGCCCTTGAAGGGGGAGAAGGCTGCCCGGATGTCGTCTTCGGTAACCTCGACATCGTGGGTGGCCACAACGGCGCCGTCCCTGTCGTAGGTGTCGGTCTCCCTGCCGAGCTCCATGGAAGCGAGGTAGACCTTGGCACCGCCGTCGAGGAAGCGCGCGAAGCGCGTGGCCCTGTTTATGACGAGCGGGAGCACGCCCGTGGCCAACGGGTCGAGGGTGCCGAGGTGCCCGACCTTGCGGGCGCCGAGCTTTTTCTTGACCGCGGCCACGACGTCGTGCGACGTCCAGCCCGAAGGCTTATCGGCTATAAGGACACCGTTCATATCTTCTCTGATGCGAGCATCCGCTCCTTGAGCGCGGCCAGCACCCTCGCCCTTATCTCTTCGAGCTTGCCCCTGACGTTGAAGCCGGCGGCGTTACGGTGGCCGCCCCCGCCGAAGCTCATGGCCACCTGAGAGACGTCTATGGAGCCCTTTGACCTCATGCTGACCTTGTACTCGTTGGCCCCGGCCTCGCGTATGAGAACGCCCACGTCAACGCCCTTGATGCCGCGCGCGTAGTTGACGAAGCCGTCGGCGTCGTCCTTGTTGGCCCCCGCCTCGTTGAACATCTTCCTGGTGACGAGCAGTGAGGCTATCTTAACGCCGTCGTCGGAGGGGCCGATGTTGACCACCTCGATGGTCGAGAGCACCATACCGAGGAGCTTGTACTTCCTCAACGGATTGTTCTCATAGACGCGCCGCGAGATGTCCCACGGCTCGGCGCCGCAGCGGACAAGCTCGCCCGCCTTCGTGAAGGATTCCGCTGTGGACGACGAGTAGCGGAACGAGCCGGTATCGGTATGTATGGCGACGTAGAGGTTCACGGCTATGTCCTTGGAGACCGGGATGCCCGCGGCCTTTACCAGGTCGTAGACCAGTTCCCCTGCGGCGCTCGCATTGGGCTCTATCACGTTGACGTCGCCGAAGCTGTCGTTGGTCGCGTGGTGGTCGATGTTGACTATGGTGCCCGGCTCGGCGAGCTCGACGAAGCCCTTCCCGAGGCGCTCCTTCTGTCCGCAGTCCACGGCGAAGGTGGCGTCGAAGGGGCCCGCTCCATCGAGGGAGTGCACGACGGTCTCCGCGCCCGGCAGGAACATGAAGAGCTCGGGGACCGGGTCCTCGAGATAGGCCACCACATCCTTGCCGAGGCTACGTAGCGCCAGCGCCACGCCGAGGAGCGAGCCGATGGCGTCTCCCTCCGGGCTCACGTGTGAGACCACGAGGAACCTTCCGCCTTTTTTTATGACCTCTATCGCTTTGTCAAACCTTCTGTCCATCGCCCGGAAAACCGCCTGTTCTATTCAGGTGAATTATTCAGTGGATAATCGAAGGGGAGCGGCTAAACGCCGTCCCCTTCCTTTATCTCCTTCAAGACCTTCTCTATGTGCTCCGAGTACTCGAGCGAGTCGTCGAAGAAGAAGGTTACGGAGGGTATGTGCCTGAGATCAAGCCTCTTCGCAAGCGCCCTCCTGATGTAGCCGCCCGCGTTGTTGAGCCCGGTGCGGCTCTTCTCCTTCTGCTTGTCCGTGCCGAGCTGGCTGAAGTAGACCTTGGCGTCCTTGAGGTCCGGGGAGAGCTTCACGTGAGTGATGGTCACAAAACCTATCCTCGGGTCCTTTATGTCCCCGCGCATTATCATGGAGGCGATCTCCTCTTTTATAAGGTCGCCCACCCTGTCGCTTCTGCTGTATCCCATCACGTGACTCTCTGGCGCTAAGCCGAAAAAAAATGCCTGCGCGGCATTTCAGTATCCTGCATCAGATGCGGCAACGGCCGCTCAACAATTGATAAGCTCGATATCATGGCCGGTGACCTCGGCGAGGGCAAGCCCCTCTACGAAGTTCATCACCTTGTCGAGCACCGAGTTTATGAAGGCCCTGTCGTTGCCAACCACGCAGACGCCTATCTCCGCCCTCTGCCAGAGGTCGTTGGAGCCGACCTCGGCTACAGAGACGTTGAAGCGGTTCTTGACCTTCTCCATTACGCTCTTTATGACCTTACGCTTCCCCTTGAGGGAATGGCAGTCGTGGAGCATAAGGGTTATATGGCAGACACCGAGCACCATGCGTATAAACGGCCTTGCGCCTTTAGAGCTTGGCGGCCTCTTCCTTCAAGGTATAGAGCTCTATTACGTCGCCTTCCTTGATGTCGTTGTAGCCCTCTATGGCCATGCCGCACTCGTACCCGGTGGCGACCTCTTTGACGTCGTCCTTGAACCTCTTGAGAGAGGAGAGCTTGCCGTCGTATATGATGACGTTGTCCCTTATCAGGCGCACGTTCGCGCCCCTTGTGGCCTTGCCCTCGGTTATGTAGCAGCCCGCGACGTTGCCGACCTTGGTCACGCGGAAGACGTCCCTGACCTCGGCCCTGCCGATGACCTCCTCACGGATGACCGGGGAGAGCATGCCCTCCATCGCGCTCTTGATCTCGTCCACGAGGTTGTAGATAATGGTGTAGAACCTGAGGTCCACGTCCTCTTTTTCGGCGAGCGCCTGTGCCTTCGGCTCCGGCCTTACGTTAAAGCCGATGATGATGGCGTTGGAGGCCGCCGCCAGCATGACGTCGCCCTCGCTTATGCCGCCCACGGCGCTGTGAATGACCTTGAGCTTTACGGCGTCGGTGGAGAGCTTGTCGAGGGTGTCCCTTACGGCCTCGATGGAGCCGTGGACGTCCGCCTTGAGTATCAGGTTCAGCTCCTTGACCTCGCCCTTGTTTATCCTGTCGTACAGGTCGGTGAGGCTGACCTTCGCTGTCTTGAGCCTGTCTTTCTCCAGGCTCTTTCTCTGCCTGATGGAGGCTATCTGCTTGGCGGTCGCCTCGTCCTTGACGACGACGAAAGGCTCGCCCGCGGAGGGCACGTCGGAAAGTCCGAATATCTCTATGGGCATGGACGGGCCTGCACAGTCCGTCCTCTTGCCCCAGTCGCTCGTCATCGCCCTTATCCTGCCGTAGCTTACGCCCGTTACTATCGCGTCCCCGACCCTGAGCGTGCCGTCCTGGACGAGCACCGTGGAGACCGGGCCGCGGCCCTTGTCGAGCTTGGCCTCTACGACGATGCCCCTTGCGGTGGCGCCGGGGTTCGCCTTCAGCTCGAGCACCTCGGCCTGCAGGAGTATCATCTCCAGGAGCGTCTTGATGTTCTTGCCCTGCTTGGCGGAGACCTCGACGAACATGGTATCGCCCCCCCATTCCTCGGAGACGAGGCCGTACTGGGTAAGCTCCTGCTTTATCCTGTCCGGGTCGGCCTGCGGGAGGTCTATCTTGTTTATGGCGACTATGATGGGCACGCCGGCGGCCTTCGAGTGGTTTATGGCCTCGATGGTCTGCGGCATGACACCGTCGTCGGCGGCCACCACGAGCACGACTATGTCGGTCGCCCTGGCGCCGCGCGCCCTCATGGCGGTGAAGGCCTCATGGCCCGGCGTATCGAGGAAGGTCACGTCGCCCTTTTCGAGATGCACGTGGTACGCGCCTATGTGCTGCGTTATGCCTCCGGCCTCGCCTTTAACGACGTTCGTCTTCCTTATGGCGTCGAGCAGGGAGGTCTTGCCGTGGTCGACGTGGCCCATGACGGTTACCACGGGCGCCCTGTGCTCGAGCGCCCCTGCCGCGGCCTCCGCCTCAAGGCCGTGCTCGATGAGCGTCTCTTCCTGAACGGCGGCGCTCTCGACCTCGTAGCCGTAGTCCTGCGCCAGGAGGGTCACCGCGTCTATGTCGATGAGCTGGTTGACCGTGGCCATGATGCCGAGGCCCATCAGCTTCTTTATAAGCTCCCCGGCCTTGACGCCGAGCTTCTGCGAAAGGTCGGCCACACTGATGGCTTCCACGATGCGCACGACCCTCTTGGCGGCCTTGGGCACGGTTATCTCCGTCTTCTTCATGGCCCTGCCCTGTATGGTCTGCGGCCTCGCGCCCTTGCCGAAGCGTCCGCGTTGCTGCTGGTACCTGCCCTTCCTGCCGGGCCTCCTGCCCGCGGTGAAGAACCTCTTCTGCTCGGGCACCTTTTCAAATACCTTGACTTCTTTCTTGGCGGCCGGCTTTTCCTCGGCCTTCCCGGCCACCTCCGCGGCCGGGGGCGCGGCCTCTACCGCGGTCTCCTCGGCCTCCTCTATCTTGAGCTCCGCGAGTATCTCCTCGGCGGATTTCACCTTGACCTTTTTTGGAGCGGCCCTGCGGGCGGGCTCCTTCTTCTCCGGCACGGCCTTCCTGCCCTTGACCCGAGGCTTCTCTTCCTTCTTCTCTTTCCTCGCCTCCTGCACCGGGGCCGGGGCCTCGGCAGCCGGGGCCTCGGGGGCAACGGCGGGCGCCTGGGCCTCCGGCTGCACCTGCTCGGCTGCGCCTGCCTGCGCCTGTGCCGTAGGCTCCGCCTTTTCCGCCGCCGCTGCGGCGACCTCGGGTTTCTTCACCTTCGACCTGCGCCTGATGACAGAGGGTTTTATCCTCTTCTCCTCGACTACGGTCTGCTTCTCTTTTTCGTTCTCGGTCATACGCTAAATGGATCCTTCGGCTGAACGCCCTGTTGATTGCCTGCGGTTTTTATTTTTATGCCCGGGGCCCGGTTTCAGGCCCCGATCTCCTTTATAAGCTCTTCGATGAACTCCTGCCCGTCCACGCTGACCTTCTGCCTCAGCGCCCGTGAGAAGGCGTCCTTGCTCTTGTTGAAGGCGCCCTCGAGACACGCCGTGCGCCTGCAGAGGTAAGCCCCCCTGCCCGGTGCCGTCCCTGATAGATCCACCCTCAGCATGCCGTTGGCGCAGACGAACCTTACGAGCGACGCCTTATCCCGGGTCCGCCTGCAGAACAGGCAGGTCCTGTATGGCACTACTCGCCCCCGGCGGCCTCCCCGCCTCCCTCGCCTCCCTCGCCTCCCTCGGCTTCACCGGCGGTCTCCCCGGCGGTCTCCACGGCCTGCCCGCAGACCACGAGTATGCGCTCTCTGGCCTCATCGGAGAGCCCCTCTATCTGGTCGAGCTCGTCGCGGCTGATGCCTGAGAGGCTCTCGGCCGTCGAGTACCCTGCGTCTATCAGCACGGACGCCTCGTCCGCGCCGATGCCGAGCAGGTCCCGGAGCGCCTGGACCACCGCCTCGGCAGCTACCCTCTCGGCCTCCCTTGCGTCGGCGGCCTCGAACTCCTTGCGCAGCGCCTCGTCGGTAGTGAGCACCTCCTTGCCCTCGCTGGTCTCGGTCTCGGTGCGGATGTCTATCTTCCAGCCGGTCAGTTTCGCGGCGAGCCTCACGTTCTGTCCCTTCTTGCCTATGGCGAGCGAGAGCTGGTCGTCGGGGACGATGACCTCCATGGCGTGGTTCTCGTCGTCGACGACGACCCTGGCTATCTGCGCCGGTGAAAGGGTGTTCTTCACGTATATGGCAGAGTCGTCCGACCAGTGCACGATGTCTATCTTCTCGCCCTTCAACTCCTGCACGACGGCCTGGACCCTCGAACCCTTCACGCCGACGCAAGCGCCCACGGGGTCGACGTCGGAGTTGTTGGACAGGACGGCGATCTTGGCCCTGTCCCCTGGCTCGCGCGCCGCGCCCTTTATCTCGACTATGCCCTCGTATATCTCGGGGACCTCCATCTGGAAGAGCTTTATGAGGAAGCCCGGGTGCGTCCTCGACATCACGACCTGCGGGCCCTTGGCCTCGCTCTTGACGTCGAGCACTATGCCCCTTATCCTCTCGCCCTGCCTGTACCCCTCTCTCCTGACCTGCTCCTTTTTCGGGAGCACGGCCTCGGCGCGCCCGAGGTCGACTATGATGTCACCCTTCTCGAACCTCTGCACGATACCGGTGATTATCTCGTTCTTCTTGGCGCTGTACTCGTTGAAGATGATGTTGCGCTCGGCCTCCCTGACCTTCTGGATGATGATCTGCTTGGCGGTCTGGGCGTCTATGCGCCCGAACTCCTTGGAGTCGAGCTTCACGCCGAGGCTGTCGCCTATGACGCTCTCCGGGTCGAGCTTCTTCGCGTCCTCGAGAGAGATCTCGAGGTCGGGGTCCTCGACCTCCTCGACGACGTCCTTGAAGAGGAAGAGCTCTATCTCGCCCGCCTCTTCCATGTAATGGGCCTCTATCTCCTTGTTCGGCCCGAACCTCTTCTCCGCGGCCTTCAACATGGCCGACTCGAGGGCGTCGATGAGTATCTCCTTGTCAATGCCCTTGTCCTTGCCTACCTGATCGATTATGTGCGTTAGATTCACCTTTGCTCAATCCTTTTTCAATAGTTTTTTATATTCAATGTGCCTTAGAATTCCACTTCAAGCCGCGCCCTGTCTATGTTGGAGAGCGCGATGTCGAAGACCCTGCCGTCGAAGTCGGTAACAGTGACCACCCCGTTTTCCACGGAGTCTATGGTGGCCTTGAAGTTCTTTCTTCCCTCCACGGCCTTTCTGGCCTTTATCCGGGCCTTCCTGCCGGTAAACCTTACAAAGTCTTTTTCGCCTGTCAGGGGTCTGTCGAGGCCGGGAGATGAGACCTCAAGCGTATAGCGCTGGGGGATGGGGTCTTCCACATCGAGGATAGTGCCAAGCTCGCGGCTTATATCCCCGCAATCATCCACGGTAACCCCTCCGGGCTTGTCGATGGTCACGCGAAGAACGCGCCTTCCGTGTTCGGTCACAAAAGCTACATCCACAAGCTCCATACCGAGCCCCTCAACAACGGGTCGGGCCAACGCAATCACCCTGCCCTCAAGACCTTCTATCTTCAAAGAGCCAGCCCCCTTAGAACCCCTTCCTCGACATCTTCAGGATTTTGAACCGCATGAAACCCGCACCAACGGAACCGGGGATGTATTGCGACCTTCATTTCCCCAAACAAAAAAGTGGGCTGATGCCCACTGCTGTAAAGAAAGAGGCTTATTAATTATAATAATTTAGCACACAAAAAGTGGTATTGCAAGCGCAAATTAACGGTTTTTAATGCGGGCTGAAAGGCCACTTTTACCCCCCTGAAAAGGGGGGAGAAAAGGGCCGCCCCGGGCGCCCGGCAGGGGCGTGGGGACGGCCAGCGGGGAGGCCGGAATCGACGGGGCCCGAAGGCGCCGGGGCAGGCACGGTGGCTCCCTTGTCCGGGGGAATTCGCTTGTGGATTTAAAAACGCTCTGCTATACTCAGCTATAATTCGACAGATGACATCAACCAGGCGCGCCTCCCGGCGCGCCCAAAGCGTGAGCGGGCATGACATGGACAGCGTGACGGCGTTAAAGGCCGCCTTGACCGACCGGATACACATAGACCTCCGGAAGAACCCCATCCAGGTGAAGATGGAGGACGGGTGCCTGCTCATAGAGGGCATGGTAGACGACGTGGCCTCCAAGAAGAGGGCCCTGCTGATAGCGATGGGGCTGTGCGAGCAGGGCGTGGTGGACAGGCTCAGGGTAAGGCCATCGGTCAGGATGAGCGACGCCGAGATAAGGGACCACCTGGTCAACGCGCTGGAGGCCGAGAGCGTGCTCGACCCGGGCAGGCTAAAGGTCGAGGTGGCCGACGGCGTGGTGGACATCGAAGGAGAGGCGGTCTCCCTTACGCACAAACGCATCGCGGGTGTGCTCGCCTGGTGGGTGCCCGGCTCCACCGACGTCATAAACAGCATTGAAATCGTCCCGCCCGAGGAGGACACCGACGACGAGGTGCTCGACGCGGTAAGGCAGGTAATCGAGAAAGACCGGCTCGTGGACTCGAGCTCCGTCTCGGTCTCCGTAAAGGACTGGGTCGTCACCCTCGGGGGCGTGGCCGGGAGCCCCGGCGAGAAGGATGCCGCCGAGGCCGACGCGTGGTACGTCTGGGGCGTGAACGACGTGGTGAACAACATCCGTGTGGAGACGGCAGGAACGCACGAGCTGCCGTAGCCGCCCGGGGTTCCGGCCTTGAGGCCCCCGGCGCAAGACCCGGCTGTTTGCCTCTCGCGACGCATCTTCAAAGACCCGCCGGCCCGATTCCTTCCATGCGGCGGGCGCCGCCATCAAAAAAACGACAGGCAAATAAAAGAAGCCCCCCGCCCTAAGGGCGGGGGGCTTCTTGAAGGAAACTACTCTATCACCTTCATCTTCATCTCCACCCTCTCGATGGGCAGGTCGCGGGAGTCGCGCTCCAGGTTCACTATCTTGTCCGCAACGTCCATGCCCCTTACCACCTCTCCGAAGACGGTGTACTGTCCGTCGAGGAAGCCCGAGTCCTTTACTACTATGAAGAACTGGGAACCGGCGCTGTCCGGGTTCTGCGAACGCGCCATGGAGACGATCCCCCTCTTGTGGGGGATGTCGTTGAACTCGGCCTTTATCTCGTAGCCGGGCCCTCCGGTGCCATACATGGCCTTGTTCGAGCCCTTGGTCAATGGGTCGCCGCCCTGTATCATGAAGCCGGGTATCACCCTGTGGAATATGGTCCCGTCGTAGAAGCCCTTCCTCGCCAGGTCCAGAAAGTTCTTTACATGGCCGGGCGCGGCCTCGTGGAAGAGCTTGATCTCTATCTCCCCGTACTTGGTCTCTACTACCACACTCTCCTTGCTCTGCGTCATGTTCGTAGCTCCTTTTGCGTTTTCGAAATTTCCCGCCGACACGAATGCCAGCAGAGTAATTATCAACGACATGCCTATAAGTTTCATTGTCCTCACGATCACCTCCGCGTATCTTCTCAAAGCGTGTAGTAAAACATTATAGGGCAAGCGAGTCAACGGGTATTTGACGGGCTGCGGAAAAACGCGGCCTGTCATGCAATCCATGGACGGATTGCCAAATTGCGAAACTTAAGGGTTGAGTGATTTGCAAGACATGGGCGAATTCACTTCGGCCAGGTCTCAGCTGAAAAAGCCCTGGATGGTTTTTTCTGCATCCTATCAACCCTCCCTTGATGCGAGCCGCTCCCTGACATACTCTACCGCCTCTTTCCGGTTCGTCACCACGCCCTGCTCCACGCCCTTTGAGACCCACCCCATGATCATGCCCACGCATGGGCCCTGCTCCACGCCGAAGGTCTCCATTATCTCGCGTCCGTTGAGCAGCGGCCTGGGCCTCTTCCTCGTGTATGTGTTGTAGTAGAACGAGAGCATCCTGTCGACGAGGGCGAGCATCTCCGGGTCCTCGCCCCCGCGCGTGGCGCGCGCGTCCGCAAGCGCGAGCAGGAGGAGCATCAAGCCGGTCTGCCCGCCGGCGGCCCTGAAGAAATGCGCCCTCGCCCGCGGCGTCGGCTCCCTGAGCGCGGCGAGCATGAACGCCCTGTGGTGGTTCCCGACGATGCGCGCGGCATCGGAGCAGACGCGGCGGGCAAACCTCAGCCCGGCAAGGAGCTCCTTTACGATGGCGGCGCCCTTGCCCTCGTGGCCTATGAAGCGGAGCCTGCCGGACTCCCTCGAAAGGGTACAGGGCTTTCCCGCGTCGTGGAAGAAGGCGACGAGCTTGAAGAGGGCGGCGTTGGACAGAGGCCCGGCCCCGGAGCCAAGGTACGCCCGAAGGCGCGCGTGCCGCGCAAGGTACGCACCGGAGCGCACACCCTCGACAATCGCCTCCGCCTCCTCAAGCGTCTTGATGGCGTGTGCCTTGAGCCTGTAGCCGTCGACCTCCTCCCACCCGGCTGCGGCGGGCAGCACCGCTTCGATGACGCCGCACCGGTACGCAAACTCCATGGAAGCGGGCGTGCCTGGCGCGGTGAAGATAAGGATAAGCTCGTCGCGTACGCGCTCGGCGGACACCGAGGCGAGCAGCGCGGACTTCGCCTCCATCAGGGCGAGCGTCTCCCTGTTGATGCCGAGTCCGTAGCCCTGCGAGACCCTCAAGGCGCGCATAACCCTCAGAGGGTCTGCGTCGAAGACACCGGGGGAGGCGGCGCGAAGCCTTCGCTCGGCTGCGTCAACAAGCCCCCCGGCGGGGTCCATGACACGGGGCACGGCGCAAGAGATCTCCCGCAGGTCCATGCCGATGGCGTCAACGGTAAAGTCCCGCGCGCGCAGATCGTCTATTATGGAGCCGCCTTTTATCGAGGAGAAGTCGAGCACCAGAGCGGGCCTCCTGCCGCGGGCCTTGGAGACCACCCTGTAGGAGGAGGTCTCCTTGTCGAGGAGGAACGATGTGCCGCCGAAGACGCGGGCGGCCTTCTCGGAGAGCGCCTTGACGCCGCCGCCTTCGAGCACGAAGTCGTAGTCACGCCCCGGCCGCGCGCCGATGGCGAGGTTGCGTAGCACCCCGCCAACGAGGAACACCTCGAGGCCCCCGGCTTCGGCGGCGGTGAGGACCCCATTTATCACGGCATCGTCCCCGAGGGACGCGGCACCCGGGAAGGGCCTTAAAAAAAGACGGGCCGAAACACTGTTCCGGCCCGTCCCTGAAATATCTTTTTTATCTCCACGCTTCACAGGAGCTCCACTTCGATAAGCCCGTCATCCGCGGGGATGTACGGCCTCTCGCGGTCGAAGGTGGATAGCTTCTCCTCCACCTCGCGATAGGAGGGGTCGAGGTCGTGGATGGAGGTAAAGAGCTGGAACGCCTCGTCGATGTCGCCGGCGGCCTCGTACGCGAGCGCGAGCTCGTACATCATCCCCTTCCTCTCGTCCTCGGTCTTGCCCTCCACCTTCAGGCCCTTGAGGTAGTAGACTATCGCCTCTCCGGGCTGAGACTCCGCCATGGCGCACAGGCCGAGCCTCGCGTAGCAGTCACCCTCGAGGCGCGGGTCCTTGATGGCTATCTTGAACTCCTTGCTCGCCTCGTCGTACAGCTCCATCTCCATGTACGCGATGCCGAGGTTGTAATGCGTCTCGGTGTCTTCCTTGCTGAGCTGTTCCCCGATGCTGCTCTTGAACTCGTCGAATGCGTCGTTGGATTCGCCCTCGCCCCTGCTCCACGTCCCCGCAAGCCCTTCGAGCGCCTCTTCCATGCCGAGCTCCGCGGAGAGGTCTATGTACTCGCTCTCCGTATCCGGCGAGGGCTCGTCTATCTTGAGCGCTTCGGGATCGAGGAGCAGGTCGTCGGACTCTATCTTCTCCTTCAGCTCCTCTATGGCGCTCGAAAGCTCATCCTCCACCTCCTCCTCGGACTCGATACCTTCGGCCGCCTGCTCTACGGGAACGCCCTCTTCAGCCTCGGCCTCAACCGGAGCCTCCTCTTCGACAGGCGGTTCTTCCACAGGAGCGGGCTCTTCAACCGGGGGCTCCTCTTCAATGACCGGCTCATCTGTGACCTCTTCAGCCTCGGCCT